>JANOXZ010000328.1:0-3928 GCA_031418695.1 Synechococcales cyanobacterium VAR_35_metabat_10 | reverse complement strand
AACCAGTTGGGTGAGCGGAGCCAAACCCCAACGGAATTGCTGTACTCTCCTACGTCATGTCGCCGCCGCCGCTGTAGTCGCCGCCTTCATTGTCCCGCTTAGAACCTAGCAGATCTAGCTTTTCTACCTTTACCACTGGGCTGGAGCGCTCATTGCCAGTAGTCCGATCGTTCCAAGATTCAATTTCTAGAGAGCCTTGAATACCAATCAAAGAGCCTTTCTTTACATAATCCGCCGCGATCTTGGCGGTGTTGCCCCAGATTTTTAAACTAAACCAATCGGTTTGGTCATTGTTCTTCGATCGACGATTTACAGCCATGGTCAGAGTACAGAGGACACTGCCGCTTTCAAAATACTTGATTTCGGGGGTACCACCCACCCGACCGACTAGATGTACAGAGTTAATATTCATATTTTTGGTATTTTTGTACGCAATAAAATTGTAATTTAAAAAGTCGATTTTGGCCACCAGTTGATGGACTTTAGATCGAAAATCGCGTAGAGTCTAAAGTCAGTATATTGACTACCGCCAACTGGCTCAATTTGCCCTATTCTGGGTAGTCGAAGGTTATGATCTGTTCGTGTGGTGGTCTAGTTTTGAGCGACGGCATTCAGCATCGTAAACGCTGGTAACAAGAATTACTAAAAGTTGGTCGAATTTATCTTGGGAGTGCTTTAAACAAATGAAATTTTTTAATCGGTTTTCTATGTCCCGCGATATGGGCATGGATCTAGGAACTGCTAATACATTAGTATATGTTGCCGGTAGAGGGATAGTATTGCAGGAACCGTCAGTGGTGGCGATGGATCAAATTAAAAATATTCCTTTGGCGGTGGGCGAAGAAGCCAAAAGAATGTTGGGTAGAACTCCGGGCAACGTGATTGCCATCAGACCCCTGCGCGACGGGGTAATTGCGGACTTTTTTACAGCAGAAGTGATGCTGAAGCACTTCATCCAGCGAGCGAATGAAGGCAATAACTTGGTACGACCTCGGATCGTCATTGGTATTCCCAGTGGTGTCACCGAAGTAGAGCGACGGGCGGTAATGGAAGCGGCGCAACAAGCCGGAGCCAGCGAAGTATTTTTAATTGATGAACCTGTAGCAGCAGCGATCGGAGCTGGTTTACCTGTGGCAGAGCCTACCGGTAACATGATTATTGATATTGGTGGTGGTACTACCGAAGTAGCAGTACTCAGTTTGCAGGGTTCGGTAATTAGTGACTCGGTGCGGGTAGCTGGTGACGAGCTCAGTGACTCGATCATTCAATACATGAAGAAAGTCCATAACTTGGTGATTGGGGAAAGAACCGCTGAAGAAATCAAAATTAATGTGGGATCAGCTTACCCTACGCCTAATGACGACATGAATATGGAAGTGCGTGGTTTGCACATGCTTTCGGGTTTACCTCGAACAGTGACCATTAAGGCTCCTGAGATTCGGGAAAGTATGTCAGAGCCGCTTTCGGTAATTGTGGAAGCAGTTAAACGCACATTAGAACGCACTCCTCCAGAATTGGCTTCGGATATCATCGATCGAGGCATTATGCTGGCCGGTGGCGGTGCTCTATTAAGAGGAATCGATACTTTGATCAGCCATGAGACTGGCATTGTTGCTCATATTGCTGATGATCCCCTAACTTGCGTGGTTAAGGGTACTGGTTTAGTTTTAGAAAACTTCAAGCAACTAGAACGGGTGTTTACTGCTAAATCTCGCACGGTTTAGGAATGACAGTTTAGGTTTGACAGTTTCAGGATGATTTTTGAAATAGAGATTTTAGGGATCCCCCTGGATTTGACGTGGCTAAATCACATTATTTTGTTGAGGCTGGCACTGTGCTTCCAGGGTTCAGCAAATCAGCGGTGTGTTTTAGCAGTGAGTCGGTGGCATATTGAATTTAGTTGAGTGAGTGAACTTCCATGAATTTTTCGGCAAAGCGCTGGTGGGGTAAAAATGCTGGCAAACTAATAGGCTCAGCTATTGCAATTACTGGTGGGGCAATTTTGTGGCACACCCAAGCTGCCTCAATTTGGGAGATTTATCGAACTATTTCTTTGCCTTTTCAGCCCAATGCTTACAGTCCTACAGTGGTGGCTGATAGTCGGGCTGAGCAGCTAGAGCTAGAGTTGGCCGAAGCGAAGGCACAAAATGAAAAAATGAAAAAATTACTAGAGCCTGATGATGATGGCTCTAAAACTAAACCGATCACCGTGGCAAAAGTCATTGGTCGCAGCGCCGATAACTGGTGGCAGCAGATTGTCATTGGCAAAGGGTCTCGCGATGGAGTGCAGGTTGGTTCGATCGCCCTCGATGGCAAAGGTTTGGTGGGCAGAGTTTCTCAAGTGACTCCTCATACTAGCCAAGTTTTACTTTCTACCGATCCCAGCAGCCGCATTGGGGCATTGATCTCGCGCAGTCGGCACATGGGCTATATCCAGGGCAACAACGATCGCTCCGATCGACTGGTGATGCAGTTTTTTGATAAAACTCCCGATGTGAAAGTCAATGACACGGTGGTTACGTCTAATGTCAGCCAGTTATATCCCGGTGGCTTGGTTGTAGGCAAAATTGTGCAGATCGATCTAGCTAAAGTCCCGGCTCCAGAAGCGATTGTCAAACTCACCGCTCCGATTAACGCCTTAGAATGGTTACAGATTTATCCCAGTCAGCAGGCTAATTTGGAAGCCAATCCTAAACCATCAACTGATCTCCAATCTAATCAAAAATGATCAAGCCAAAAATGATCAAAATCGATAAGCTTTCTAAAATTAATTTGACGTTACTCAATGCCTTGGTCATTGGGTTTTCGGTGCTGATCTGCGCTTTGTTAGTGCCTACCCGCTGGCCAGGAATGGAGCTAATTAATATTGCCCCCAACTGGTTGATGATGTGGGTAGTAGCCTGGAGTGTCAAGCGATCAATCTGGGATGGCATGGTGGCTGGAATAGCTCTAGGAGCCATCCAAGATGGTCTGAGTGGCAGTCACATGCCTTCTCACGTCTTTAGTTTGGTTGCAGTAGGAGTATTGACGGCCTTACTGCAAAAACAGCGGCATATCCAAGAAGAAGTGGTTTCGATCGCCATCATCACTTTTTTTATGACCGGCATTGCCGAAGCCGTCACCGCGATCCAATATATTTTGCAGACCCGCACCAGCTTTGCTGATATTGCTAGTAGCCCGATCTGGCTGCGTTATCAACAAGTAGCTTTGGCCAGTGCCATCCTTAGTAGTCTGTGGATGCCAGTGCTGTACTACCCCTTAAACAGTTGGTGGGAAAAAGTCGAAAGCGTGGAAGACTAGTAAATCGCTGAAGTTAACATTTTTAAGGCCAACAAAAACCTAAATAAATCTGTACTTGCAGTGTTTTGTATCATTTGATACGGAACACCATTATCTGCTATCTATAGGATCTCACAGAGTTAGCTAGCGGAGTTTAAAGTCATGAGTGGAAATATGTCGCGCGTTCAGGCAATTCAACTAATTGCCAGCAGAGAGCCAAAACCGGCCAAGGCTCCCAAAAAGTTAGAAGAAATGTGGGCAGTGGACGTTTTTAACCTGGAAAAAATGCAGAAGTCTCTGCCAGGAAACGTTTTTGAATCTTTAAAGAAGACTATCCAAGCCGGTGAACCTTTGGATGGTTCCCTAGCTGACGTGGTGGCCACAGCGATGAAAGACTGGGCGATCTCCAAAGGAGCATTGTACTATTCTCACGTTTTTTATCCTTTGACCAATGCCACTGCTGAAAAGCATGATGGTTTTGTTTCGGTCAAAAGCGATGGCACCGCAATTACTGAGTTTGAAGGTAAATTATTGGTACAAGGTGAGCCAGATGGTTCGTCTTTCCCTAACGGTGGTATTCGATCGACCTTTGAAGCCAGAGGTTATACTGCTTGGGATGTAACTAGCCCTGCTTACATCATGGAAACAG
>JANOXZ010000327.1:0-2546 GCA_031418695.1 Synechococcales cyanobacterium VAR_35_metabat_10 | reverse complement strand
CCTGTACCGACATTGCCAGCACATGGGCGCAGGTATGACGAATTCGTCGTAGTGTCTGTGGATCACTTTCCACAGGATTTTGCTCCACTATTGACCGGCTATTTTTACTATTCATAGTAACCTCTTGTTGCCAAAGCCTTTACTCAACCCATAGGATATTTGCTGAAACTGTGTTTTACCAGAATCAGGAAAATAGACTGTATAACTAGCGAGATTGGGAATAAGCCCCACATTTCCAACCCCTATGACAAACTTGTTATGGGTTTCTATAGTTGTTGCTGGAATAGTACCGTCGAGAGTAATTACCGTAGAAGTGCTAGAACCATCGGCAATTTGATAGTTGAATTGCAGCCCCGATCGACCGCAAAATAAATAATTAGCATCTAGTCGCCCCAGTCGATCACACATAATTAGAGGCGAAGTATCCGGGCGCAAATCGTCGGCAACGCTCACACTGCTACCATGAGTCAGCAGACAATCTAGCTCCATAAATCCAAACTCCAGCGATCGAATCCAAGTCACCGTTTCTCGGGAGACGGCATCCCAGAGGGTTTTAACCATCTCGGCTCCATACTTTTCGATCAACGCTGTGGGGTCTGAGTTTTGACCATAGGCGTGCAAAATTAAACATTGTTCTTCCCACCACCCTGTGCAAATGTGGGGCGTTGGTTCACCTTTCTTGGGGTTTTGTAACCTTTGTACTAATGATTCGCTAGTAGCATTTGGCCCTACCAAATCACCCAGAATATACATTTCATCAACTTTATACTGTCGAACATCTTGCAGTACTGCTTCGTAAGCTGTTAAATTGCCCATCAGTCCACTTAAAATTGCCCACTTCATAGCTATCTCTCACAAACATGGCTGGGATCATCGGCACGTTCAGCGAACTCTAAACCCTGAGACAATCTCCAAGCAAAAATCGGCGGCAAGCCTTTCTCGATAATATCTGCGCAGGTTTTTTGGTAGTCATATTCTACTTCCCGAATTGTCACTAGCTGGTCGTCGGTATTGTAAAGTACATAGGTTGCATGAGGCCGCCCGTGACGCGGTTCACCCACGGAACCAGCGTTTACAATACGCCGCACCGATGGAGTAAATTGATAGTGAGTATCTTCTTGTCCTTGTTGCTCTACTTTAACCAGCATTGTTGTTTGATCCAAAGTCCGCACATAGGGCACATGGGTATGACCACAGAACAACACATCAGAGCCAGTTGATAATACCCGCTCTAAAGCAGTAAAAGCGTTCACATCGGGCAATAAATATTCATGCTGACCATTGGGGCTACCATGGACAAAGCTCATATTTTTTTCTTTGATAGTTAGAGGTAACTGAGCTAAATATTCGCGGGTTTCTGGGTGAATTTGCTGATCTGTCCAGGCGTGAGCAGCTTTGCCTCGACTCTCGGCTAGTAGCGAAGGGTAGCTACAATCACAGGCATTTAAACCTTCTACAATATCTTCATCCCAACAGCCTTGACAAGTAGGAATATCTAGAGAACGAATCATTTCTACTACGGCATTCGGGTGCGGCCCATAGCCTACCAAATCTCCGAGACAAAATATTTGTTCGGCTTTGTGGTCATCAATATCTGATAATACGGCGTTGAGTGCTTCGTAGTTGCCATGAATACAAGACATAACAGCAATTTTCATGAGGCTGGCTCCAGCATATTTTCTTTAATTTGGGTTTGGTAATAAGCGATCGCCTCATCACTAAGACAGCATTCAGCTAAGGTGTCACCGATCGACTGCCGATCTAAACTAACTCCAATTACTTCTAAGCCACTAAAGCGACTGGGGCGACCATCTAACCACAGGGGCAAATTTAGCTCTCGGTAGCGGTTTTTATGACCTGCTACAAAGTCAAAATAAAAAGAGCGGCCATCAGACAAATCAAAAATCCCTTTGGCTCGTTGCACCAAGCCATAGGCACCTTGAGTTAGCTCTGCCCACAGGGTGTCAATACTGGCGGGATCGATGACTTGGTAAGAAAGATCCGATCGCCATAAATCTTTTGGCTCTGTTGTTGATACTGACTGACCAGCCTCCACTACATCAGCCCACTGATGCCATTCTGTCTCTAGGTGAAGCATAGTGGGCGGGACGATCGCTACTTTTCGAGCATCCAAACCAGCTAATAGTGATTCAGCCGTAGTAAGAGTTAGGTGAAACCCTATTTCAATATAAATAGTGGCATTGGTATCAGGATGATGCAATTTATCAGCTTGCCGATCGGTAAATACTGTCAACTGGGGAAACTCGGTGAGCAGATGAACACTATCTATCGGGGTAGCCTCGGCCTTGGGACAAAAGTAACCAAGCGAATTATTAGCTTGAGATAACTGCTGAGTAATCCAAGTGGTTTTACCCACTCCTGCCGCCCCAGCTACGGCAACGATTAATGGTTTGTTCATTTTTTCAGACCGTTACCTACCAAGTTTGGGATTCGGTCAATACGGTCAGCAGTAATTTGCCAAACTTCTTCCCATTGCTGGGTAATAATACTTTTCCACTGCTGACCATATCGAGAAGATAGAGGGG
>JANOXZ010000326.1:0-1526 GCA_031418695.1 Synechococcales cyanobacterium VAR_35_metabat_10 | reverse complement strand
GGTTGATGCGGTCGGAGGACAAGTACCGTTTGCGATTGGCACGGTGTTTTTAGTGAACCCGCATGTGAAATCGGGCAAGCTAATTCCCTTGGGCATTACGTCCGATAAAGCCGACCCACAAATGCCCGGTGTGCTGCCGATGTCTCAACAGGGTGTTGCTGGGTTACCTAGTTTTGAGGCACTGGCTTGGTGGGGCGTGATTGCACCTGCGTCCACTCCGCCCGCGTTGGTCAAGCGCATGAATGATGAATTAGTAAAAGCGCTAAAGACACCGGCAGTCGCCGATCGTTTGAGCGCGCAAGGCATTGATCTTTTAAGCAGCAGCCCCGCGCAGATGGATGCGTTTATGCGTACGGAAATTGAACGCTGGGGGAAGGTTGTTAAGGACAATAAGATTAGGGCGGGTGATTAACCAAAGAACTTTGGGCGAGTAGCGTATTTTTAGCTACTTTGTCACCGAGCCTAAAAACTCAAGAATTTCACGAGTTACCGCTTTCAGCGGCACTGGCGCGAAATCATGCCCCATCCCCTCGATGGCCACAAACTTAGCGCCGGGGATTGATGCCGCTGTGTCTCGCCCAGCCGCAATGGGCACTAACGGGTCTTTGTCGCCGTGAATCACCAAGGTGGGCGCTTTGATGGTGGCCAGCCTTGCAACGCGGCTGCCATCCTCTGCAACCGCCATTAGTTGGCGGGTGGTTCCCACGGGATGGTAAGCACGCTTTAAACCCGTCATGATTCTGGCTCGCATGACGGCATCGGTTTCAGTTGAATTGGGGGTGCCGATGATGCGGAAGGTTTTCACGGAATGATCGGCTACGCTTTCCAAATCATTAGGGTTGCGGGGGCGAGTCATTAATGCGCCACGGGCGGCAGCGGTGGGGCCGGGCAAGCTTGCCCTACCACTCGTGCTCATGATGGAGGTGAGTGAAAGCACTTTTTCGGGGGCAAGTACAGCAACCAGTTGGGCAATCATGCCGCCCATTGATGCGCCCACAACGTGAATTTTTTTAATGCCTAGTGCGTCGATCAAACCAATGGTGTCATTGGCCATATCGGGCAGCGTATAGGCTGAACGCACTTTAATGCCGAGTGCCACTTTAAGACCTGCCATCATCACGTTAGGCGAACCGTGTTGGTCAAACCAAGTGGATAGCCCGATATCTCTGTTATCAAACCGTAACACTTGAAAGCCTTGCGCAACTAGTGCTTCGATCAATGGCATGGGCCATGCGATCATCTGCATGCCTAAGCCCATGATTAAAACAACGCAGGGGCGGGGCTTGCCTACTTCGTCAGCGTCATGTCCATAGCGTTCATAAGCAATTTCGATACCATTGGCTTTAATTTTCATATCGCCAATTATGCGCTAGTGCTTATAAAGGTACTTTCCTACACCTGCGCGATCGAAAGGCCGCCATGCACCATTTTGTTGCGCTAAGCGATCCGCAATCACGTACCACGCTAGTGGGTTGAACCCAATGCCGAAGTGGGAGGCGATCAGCTCGATGTTCTCAAAGTCGGCG
>JANOXZ010000325.1:0-2779 GCA_031418695.1 Synechococcales cyanobacterium VAR_35_metabat_10 | reverse complement strand
GGAGGGAGAAAACCCTTCGCTACTTCAGCGGCGTAAGGTGCCAGTAACTGAAACGCAAGCAAGTATCGTGTTTGGTCTTTGTTAATTGGGATTGCAAAAGAATGCATCCGAATTGGGGCCGCCGTTTCCATTTCATCAAACTTCAGTACAACTAAATTTGGTTGATGCCACTCAGAAGCAAGGCCAGGTTCGATCGCTAGCCCAGAGTCGATGCTGTGGAGGCGATTGAAAAATTGAATGCCATATTCTGTTTGGGTAATTTGAAATTCAATAAAACTGCCAGCAGGAGTAGCATTTTTAACGATTTCACCACCAAAAGAGTCACCATGCACAAATGGTAGATGGGCATAATCCATTAAATTTTCGACAAGTCTTGTCCAGTGAGCATTCCAGACCTCATGATAAATGAAGTAAGATTCTGCCGATTGCATCAAACTATCAGGAAGTTGTAACTCTGAAGGTTTATCTTGCCCTGTAAAAATCCAAACCAACCCAGCAATAATCCTTGTTGGTAAACTTACAGCCTGAAGTTTTTCCAGTTTAATATCAGCCGGATTATTGAGTGGAACATGAGTACAAGCACCGTCTTGATCGAACGTCCAGCCATGATAAGGACATTCTAAACAGCCGTTCTGATTCACTCGACCTAAAGATAGTGCGGCTCCACGATGAGGACAGCGATCTAAAAGGGCCCCAATTTCATCACTTGTATTCCGAAATAAAACAATCTTTTCACCCGCGAGTTCGATCACCACAGGCTGATACTCAATTTCCGCGATCGGCAGCACAGGAGTCCAAATATTAGGCAATAAATCAAACATGACCAGATTCTCCTTCAATAAATTTAAACAACCTAAAATTAGGTAGGTAATAATACAAAAAAATTATGGTAACAGGGCACCTCCTAGAAGTAGCTCAATTAAATCACTCACTAATTCCTCATCTGTCTTCGATCCATACTGCCTATGTGTGTACAGCGATTCTAAAGTAGCTAAGAAAGTCCCTGCGAGTAAGTCCAGATTGCTGTGAAAGCGATCTTTTAATTGATGTTTATACTGAACAAATAGAACCTGAATTGGCGCAAATGCACAACGATTCATGGCTTCTGCGAGTTGTGCCGCTTTGTCTGGAGACAGTTCTGGCAAATCGCTGCTAATCATTCTTTCGCTGTTAAGAGGAGCCTGTTGAATCAGCCACCTCCCCACTTCTAGTAAACAACTTGATAGTGCTGGCTCAGAGCTAGCAATCAAACCTTTGAGTGAGATCAGCCGGTGCTCTAAATGGCGTAACATCACCTCAACATATAAATCTTCCTTTCCTAGAGGAAAATGATAGTACAGAGAAGCTTGCTTAATGCCCAATTTATCGGCGATGTGCTTTAGCGTCACAGGTGTATAACCACGAGCGGTAAACAACTGTTCTGCGGCATCAAGCACGATTTCCCTGGGTGAATTTTGAGTAGCTTTCTTCTTCATATTACCTACCTTAAATTAGGTAGTTTAAATTGTCAAGTACTTTCAAACCCACAATCCGGATCTCTAACATCATTGGTTGCTGCTAAGATCGGTTATCCTCGAAAATAGCTCGAAATCCATCATAACTATGAAACTGCGGATCGAACCTTACGATGCCCATCAACTTGATGCCGTCATTCAGCTCTCTTTAAAAGCTTGGAAGCCAGTTTTTGATTCGCTTTATACAGCGATGAATGATGATGTGTATCAGGCATTTTATCCTAATGGTTGGCAGGTGAGCCAACAAAAGGCAGTAGAAGATGTGTGTGCTGCGGAAGACACAAATATATGGGTGGCTGCTGAAGTTGATTCAATTGTGGGCTTTATCGCTGTAAAACTTCACTCAGAGGACAACATGGGTGAAATCTATATGGTTGCTGTCGATCCAGACTTTCAATGTCGTGGCATTGGTACCAGTTTGACCGAATTTGCTCTGAATTGGATGAAAGATGCTGGCATGTCCATTGCAATGGTTGAAACCGGAGGTGATCCTGGTCATGCTCCAGCACGCCAAACTTATGAGAAAGCGGGCTTCGAGCTGTTACCGATCGCCAGATATTTCAAGAAGCTTTAGATAATAATTTTTTTCGTTATGGAGGTCTAGTGAGTTGATCGGGTTTACCAGACCAAACGAATAAGTCTTAAACTTTGTCTAAGAGTTTATTTGGCGGCTGTTACACAAAATATTATGATGGATGAACATTGTTGAAACTGCTAAACTTCTGCAGCAATTCCAAATTCAGATTTTGATAATGGGGCAGGGCAAGCAGGAAAATAGGGAGACTTGAAGCAGAGGAACAGTATGGAACCAATGAAGCTGAGTTTCGGTGTTTTGATGGCATACCTGAATCGAGCCATTCTACACATGCCAGATCCTCGAAAAGCTAGTAATGTCACCAAATACACCCTGAAGGATGCTGTATTAGGTGCCTTCTCGATGTTTTTCATGCAGAGTGAATCCTTTTTGGAACATCAAAGGCAAATGGAGAGCCGTCAGGGTAAAAGTAATGCTCAGAGCCTTTTTGGGATGATTAATCTGCCGACAGTTCCACAAATTCGCAATATTATTGATGGGATTGCGGCAACAGCTCTATAACAGGTGATTTCCTTAGCCCCAGAATTAATCACACCTCAAGATGGTCATGAGAAGCAAGACTGTGAAGTAGCAGCAGCTAAGCGATGGATTACAGCACATGCGGCAGACTTTATTGGAGAAAAAATAACCTTTTTGGGAGATGATCTTTACAGTCATCAACCAATGTATG
>JANOXZ010000324.1:0-6362 GCA_031418695.1 Synechococcales cyanobacterium VAR_35_metabat_10 | reverse complement strand
GCCAAAAAAATTGTGATAAACGTAGACAGCCAAACCCCCCAGGCACCGTTGTTTTGAGTAGGGCTGGGGGGATTTGTGGTTTCGGGAGAAGTTACAGGGATAGAATCGGACACGATACTTTTCTCATATTTTGCTCATTTTTCAGTATCGCATTAATTCTCTTTGTATTCCAGTCTACTTTTCTAGTTCGCTTTTCATCCGATCGAGGGTCATACTCATACCATCGAACATTTGTTGGGGAGTCATGCCAAACTGGCCAAGTTGAGTGTTCATCTGTTCTACAGTCATTTTGGCCATAAAGTCATCGGAAAGCTCGAAGCGCTTCATAAAAATCTTGTACCGATCCATCAACTCTTCCATCTGGTCAATGTACATTTTTTTGCCATCCCGATCAAACTTGCCATAATTGCCACCCAAACCCACCAAGTTCTGGTAGTCTGTGAACAACTGCTTCGCTTCGTTTTGGACGATTTCGGAGTCAAAAAATCCCATGGCTTTCAGTAAATAAAATAGTGTTGACGGGGTTCTTCCCGATTTCCCTCATTGTAATCTAGCCCCAATCCATTATACATGCGGTTTCCCTCACTTCTTTCTGCTTCTTTATCCCAGTTCCAACATCAGTTTCAGCAGCGGCATGTGGCCATTGTTTTGGCTTTTGCTAGCGTGGTGTTGCCGGTATCTGGATTACATAAATTTTACCTGGGTCAGCATCGTTGGGGCTTGGTGTATTTGCTGCTTTCTTGGACTCCGATTCCCCATGTGGCGGCGGCGATCGAGGCGGTTTGGTATCTGACCCAGCCGGATGGGTTTGCTGGGATGAATTCGGCTGTAGGCAATGTGACGGCTCCTACTTTGTTGGTGCCGCAGCTTACTGATGGTATTCGTCAACTCGAGCAGTTGCGAGTCGATGGTTTAATTACGGAGTATGAGTTTGAGCAAAAGCGACGGCAGTTTCTCGATCGGATGTAAGTTTCTTAAGTTAAGGGACTGCACGCTTTTGCGCAGTCCCATAGCCCGCAACTACTAGTGTTCTAGTTCCGATCTAGCATTTTTTCCTACATCAAACCCTGTCTCTTAAACCACTCTTGAAGGCGCTCCCAACCATCCTTGGCTTCTGTTTCACGGTTAGCTTTATTAAGATTAAGTGCTGCTTCTACTTAATGCTGGGTGAGCAATCAGTCTTTGCTGTGGATTCTAGGTTTGTCTTAAAGATTTTTCGCTTCAACCCAGCGCAGTTTAGCCGATCGAGCACGAGGATTTAGCTTAACTTCCGTTTCTTGAGCAATAATCGGCTTTTTGGTCAGCACTGTTAAACCCTCATTTTCTCGCCAGGTATGTTTCACCATGCGGTCTTCTAAGCTATGAAAGCTGATAATACCAATGCGACCCTTGGGAGCTAGCCAGTTGGATGATACCGCCAAGAATTTTTCCAGGGAGCTAAGTTCTTCATTGACTGCGATGCGCAAACCTTGAAAAGAGCGGGTGGCGGGATGAATGCGGCCATAGCGGTAGGCTTTGGGTACGGCACCACTAATAATTTCGGCAAGGGCTGTGGTGGTATTGATCGGGCGATTTTCTACAATCCTTTTGGCAATTTGGCGGGAGAGTCGTTCTTCGCCATAGCGGAAAATTACATCAGCAATGTCTTTTTCTTTCCAATAATTAATAATTTCGGCAGCGGTTAGTTCTTGGCTGGTATCCATGCGCATGTCTAGGGGCGCTTCGTTGCGAAAACTAAATCCTCGATCGGCTATATCTAAGTGAACAGAGCTAACTCCCAAGTCGGCAATAATCCCATCAAATTTTTGGGTAGGCTGATAGTCGGCGTAGTTGCCCTGCCAAAAACTGACTTGATCACCGTAAGCGGCTAGTCTTTCTTTGGTGGCATTGATCGCTTGTTGGTCTCGATCGATTCCTACTAGTCGAACATTTGGCGCGGCCTGCAAGATCAGTTCGCTGTGACCACCGCCGCCCAGGGTAGCATCTAGGTAACAGCCGTTGGGACGCACTTGCAGTCCCTCAATGATTTCGGTGGCGAGGACGGAGATATGATGAAACAAGGTGCAGCTCGGGCGGTGAAAGCTTTCATCCTACTACCGAATCACGCTAAATTGATCTTTGAGATCTTGCAAGGCTCAATAGTCAAGGTCTACTAATATAGCCAATTAATAATATTAGAAAATTTATGGTTTAATTTTTACCTTGAATTTAATGTATCCAAAAGAATTACTAGGATTTCCTGGAGAAATTATTCCTGGTAAAGCGGTAACATTGTCAGCCAAATCTACCACCACTACATTGGTTGATAAATTAGTGCTACTGATAGTATTGCCAGCCAAATTACAATTGCTTGGTAGTGGAGTAGAAGTAGAAAAGAAACCCTTGTCATCATTAGGATCATTAGTCAGATACTGAGACACACTGCTGCCGCCGGGATTTAGACTAATGCCTTTGTCAATAGTTGCAATATCTGTTGCATCAAACTGAGTCTGAAAAATCAGATTTTTATTCAATTGATCGCACACCCGCACATTCTTCGCCGACCCATTACCCGTATTGAGATAATAAATCGTATATTCTAACTCGTCATTCGGCTTGACCTTGCCATGATCGATCGCCCCTTGTAAATAAGTAGCACTAGGCCAGTTGGTATCACTATCATCAGCCGACTCTCGCACAATCCCAGTAATTGGCAGACCATTAATAGCTGTGATTCGCTTGACCAGTATTACCTTGGTCTTGGTACAACCTGTATGAACAAGACCAGTAGCTATGCCGCCCCCAACCCCAGGCAGACTACCATGATTTGATGCCACTGGAGTTGATAGATCAAAACCAGCCGCACCGCCCGCAATTGTGCTAGAAGGCATACCAGTAGCTCCCCCGCCATAAGCAACTAAACCACCGCCACCTCCCCCACCAGGGCCGTGCTCCCGATAAGTGGCATCGGAACCATTACCACCACTAACATTAATATTCAAGCCAGCGAAAGAACCACTTCTGGCAGCTACCGATACCGAACCACCGGCTCCACCGCCACCGCCAGCATCAGTAGAATTACCCTTAGTTCCCATCACTCCCTGTGCCGAAATTGTCCCATTACCTAAAATAGTTCCGGCTCGCACCATTATAATGCCACCCCCTGGGCCACCATTGACAATGCCATCAGCAGCCGATCGACCAGCCATTTGAGTTGCATTTGTAGTAATTCCAGCACCACCACCACCCCCAAGCAAAATCCTATTGGTAGAAGCAGCAATACCACTGCCGCCAAAGCCACCATTTTGCCATCGTCCACCAGTGGCTGGCTCCCAAGTATCGCCACCTAACCCCCCAGCACCAATATTTCCACCACCACCACCGCCAGCATCGTGTCCAGGAATTGTTTTGGGAGAAGTAGTTTTGAGCACTCCGGCCACCACGCCGCCTCCGCCAGCATTACCGGGCGCACCCCGACCCATATCACCCAATGGATAACCTTCCGCTCCACTATTTTGTAGAGTCGTTCCATCGTAGGTATAGCGAGGTGTGCCAGCAGTACCTTCCCCTTTGAAGGAAGCTAATTTATTGTTGGGATAAATGTCATTTGTACCGCTATAGGTTCCGGCAAAGATGGTGGGGACAGTGATATTAATGGGCGAACCGTACCAGTAAGCCACATCTCGTGAACCACCACCCCGAAACCCTTGGCCAGTAACATTAATAGACTTGTTATTGAAATCGAGGTTGTTATAGACATCGATCGCTACCACCCCGCCAGACGAACCATTCCAAGGCAAAGCTGTCACACTACCGGCCAAAGTTGCCGATATGTACTGGGGAATGCGAATGACCTGAAAAGTCTTTTGAGTACCTTGGATATAAGTATTGGTGAGAGCTTTGGTTAAAGTCAAAGTACTCCCTGTCACCGCCGATACCCTGGCATATTCATAGTTGCCCACACTGCTAGCCATCCCTCCGCCATAGGCCGCAGAATTTACAAAGTTAGTGGCGCTGCCATCTTGCATTTGCATAATTAAGATTAAATCTCCGGCTGTGATCGCGCTGCCGCCGTCCGATCGGGCAGCCCCAACTATCACCGTTGTTCCCGCAGCGCTACCAGCACCGGGATAGTAGGTGTTCAGAACTCCGCTTAATGTCGCCATTACCCCATCTTTACCCGGAGTTCCACATACTTGAGCAATAGCCTCTTTTAATGTAATTGTTGTAATACTTCCCGTAATACAGAGGATAGAACAAAAGACTACCCCAGGATGATTAATTCGCAATCTACAATTCCAGGTATCTAATAATGAGTGAGTCATGGTTTAGCTAAGACATCTATGGCGCAAGGTCTCAGGATACAACAAAGCTTTGGCAATTGTACTGACCAACGAAATGAAAGCCTATGTTACTTTTGTAATTTTGGTTGAGTAGCATTAGATGATCCAAGAAGTACTAAAAACATTTTGAGATTTTTGACACAGATCCAACCCAAATTTTGTGGCGTATATTAATGTGACTAACAAGCAAACAGAAAAAATATCTTTCTAAGAGATATGGTGAAAGTACGTAATGACAACTAATTTATCTTTGATCCGTGAACATGTTGCTGGGTATGCCCGTGGCATTTTAGAGGCACCGCTTAATTTTGGATGGAAACCTGATGAATGATGCCATAGTGTATGAGGTCGGCAGTTTATATGTAACCGCAGCGAATACTACTCATCAGCCTTTTACTAGTTTGGTTTATCTGATCCTAGGAATTACAACTAAACTCATCAGGGGTAATTCATAGTATGCAGATCGTGCTGATATAATGCCGATCGTGCTGATATAATAAGGTTGTAGCTTAAATGTTTTCTATGCCCAGTGACAATTCTCTTTCTGCTCCAGCAGACGAAACTGAGAAGTTACCTCAATCAGATTTCTCCCTCATTCAGCAAATTGTCAATCAAAATAGAGCTGCTTTATCGGCACTGTATGATCGATATGCACGGGTGATTTACTCTGTGGCTTACCGCAGCTTAAATTCAGTGGAAGAAAGCGAAGAGGTGGTAATGGATATATTTGCAAAAATTTGGACAACGGCTGCATCTTATGACTCGACAAAAGCACGAGTCGATACTTGGATTTTTATGATGACCCGTAGTCGGGTGCTCGATCGATTGCGTTCTAAGCAACGGCGGAGCAAAGTGACTACTGCAATAATGGTTTTTGATACCCCCACAACTACCAAAGATACTAGTTTAGATCTAGAAGTTGCTGAGCGGCGGCAAGTGGTGCTCACTGCTTTAGCCAGTTTACCTGCCGAACAACGGCAAGTGCTAGAACTGGCTTACTATCAAGGCTGGAGTCAGCGAGAGATTGCTGAACACACCGGCACTGCTTTGGGCACCGTCAAAACCCGCATTCGGTTAGGGTTAGAAAAACTGCGATCAATTCCTCAATTACTTGATTCTCTCTAATAGCCGGAGCAATTTGTGACTAACTCATCCTCATCTCAAAATAATTCTCAAGATGGTAGTAACCCAGATACTGCCGCTGCTGCTCTCGATATTTTAGAAGAGCAGGCCGCATTTGATCGGGAGTTGGCCACATCAGCTACCTTGCAAGCAGAATTGGCTGAGTTTCAGTCTGCTGCAAATGATTTGGCCTATGGCGTGCCCCTAGTGCCATTGCCTAGTGGTTTGAAAAGTAAAGTATTTGCGCGATTAGACCGGACTACAGCTAAACCAGCAAATTTGTTAGATCTGATGGATTGGTCAATTGCAAAACTACAACAAGTGGCGATGAATTTACCCAACTGGGAGCCATTTCCGATGCCAGTTGATTCGGAGATGGTGGTTTGGTATGTAGATGAAGTCAGTGCTGAATTGGCCTACTTCCTGCGCATTAAAACACCTGGAAAGTTGCCCCAACATTGGCATGCCACTGGGGAATCAATTTTGGTTTTGGAAGGTAATTTTATTGATGAAGATGGCAATGTATATGAGGTGGGAGATCGATCTTCTGCGGCGGCCAACACTAGTCATCAGCCCACGACTAGCATGGGATGTCTAATTTTAGCGGTCACTTCTATTAACGACAAAATCCTGGCCTTGGTCTAAATCTAAACCACTGGTTCAGCTTGGAGATGTTGTAATAATCCAAACAATTCATCGTCACTGAGCAGAGCGCTGGCGCGTTTGTTGTATAACGACACCATATAGTCGCGTCCGCGCTCTTTTGACCAGCCTAACCGCTTTAATTCCATGTTAATCATTGGAATCATATCGGTCACACTTAGGAGTGGCTCAGTGATCGCCTTTGGCGCAAGCGAAGCTACCGGCACCGTGGTTTCATCTAAAGTAGCCTCCTCGACAATTACTGTTGGCAAAGGA
>JANOXZ010000323.1:0-5205 GCA_031418695.1 Synechococcales cyanobacterium VAR_35_metabat_10 | reverse complement strand
GAATGCCTTGCTCATAGGAATAGTGCTCACAATGAGCCGCGATTGCACAAAAACTGTGCGAAAAGCTGGATTCACACTCACAAATTGATCGAAGCCATCCACAAATTGACTGATGTAAGTTTCCAGCGGTAGCTGCATGGTTTCCTCGGTATGGAGGGTCGCAAACAGTTCCCGCAATTGATTGAAGTATCGATCGAGCAAAGCATGAAACACCGTTAACTTATCGGGAAAGAACCGATACAGCCCACCCACGGAGGTATCAGCTCTGGCCGCGATTTCGTCGGTGGTGACTGATTCGTAGCCAATTTCCACAAATAATTCAGCCGCCGCATCCAAAATGCGGTTAAATCGCTCCCGGCTACGAACTTGTTGCGGTAAGCGCCATAGGGGCGTTGAGAGAAGGCTGTCGGTCATAATTTCGATCGGGAGTTGACAAACACGAGATATTTCTCGTATCTTAAAGAAAAGCGAGATTTACCTCGCATCTATGATTTGTCCAATTTTTGATAGAGGAATCTATGAGAAACATAACATCTATGCAAGACATAACTCCCACAACAAATACCCTCAGCAGCAAACAAATCTTAATTGTCTGTAGCCTGGGCGTTTTCTTTTGGTTAGTTTTTGCCCTGGTAATTCGGTTTGGCAATGGAATGGGCATCTTTGGCGGGGCGATTGGAGCTGTGACATTTCTATTGAGTGTCCCGATCGCCTGGTTCCTCATATTAGGCATCAAAACGATGGCAGGGCTAACAACTGGTCAGATCATGACCGGCTTGGGTATTAGCTCAGCAACAGCAGGATTATGTGATGGCATTGCTCTCACCTGGATGCCAAGTCTTTATGGCAACGAACTTAGCGAAGTTCTTCTAGGGGCAGCTTACATTATTTGGGGCGTAGGGATAATCTTGATTTTGGCTTATGTCATGGATACTAGATTGAAAGAATTCCAATAAATTAAAATGGACTAAGATTCTTAGTCAGCGACTAATCATAGTCCATCATCTCATCATAACCAATCATAGTTTAGACTACTTACCACTATACCGTTGTCCCCAAGCTTGTAGCCAGTTTATTAACAATAGTAATATTAGAGAAATTAGCAACAACACCGTCCCGATCGCTGTTGCCCCCACAATATCGTAGCTCTCTAAGCTTTGCCAAATCAGCACCGAAGCAATCAAATCCTGAAAGGGGCGATTCGCTGATACCATCACGATCGAACCATATTCCCCTACAGATCTCGAAAACCCTAACGTTACTCCAGTCAAAATCGCAGGCATCAAAGGTGGTAAAATCACCTGCCAAAAAGTTTGGCTGGGCGTAGCTCCCAAGCTCCAAGCAGCTTCTTCGGTTTCTTTTTCCATTTCTTCCAGCACCGGTTGCAAAGTGCGCACCACAAAAGGCAAAGAGACAAATAGCATCGCAATCACTACACCCAAACGAGTAAAAGCAATCTTAATTCCTAACGGAGCCAACATGCCACCAATTACACCTTTGGGGCTATAGATTGTCGCTAAAGTCAAACCAGCTACTGAAGTGGGCAGAGCAAAAGGTAAATCGATAATACCATTAATAATTTTTTTACCCGGAAAACTATAGCGTACCAAGACCCAGGCAATTAAGGTGCCAAATACTCCATTGACCAATGCTGTGCCCAAAGCCGTTACAAAAGTTACTTCATAAGCCGAGAGAGCGATCGGGCTAGTTGCCTTAGCCCAAAACTCTTGAGGATTAATAGTAGCAGCATTAACCAATAAAGCGGCGATCGGCAACAGCAACATTACCACCAAATAACCAATGGTAATTCGCCAAGGCCAAGATCTATATAGGCTAGGAGATTTTTTGCGATTAACTATGGCAAGCTGGCTCATTTTTTTAAGTTCCTCTCAATCCGATCAAACATAGCATTGTCAGCAAAAAACTGTTTTTGAATGCTAGACCAGCCGCCCAGCTTTTGGACATTTGCAGCGTTGGTCACAGGTTGATATTGTTGGGCAAATTCTTTTTGAACTGCGGGTAGGATCGATCGAAAACCCACTTTAGCAAATTCTTGCTGAGCCGTTGTCTCAAACAGATACTTGGTGAATGCCTCCACCACCAATCGGTTGCTATGTTTATCCACATTGGCATCGACTATCGCTACTGGCAGATCGATCGAAATATTCATTGGTGGTGAAACATAATCTAACTTTTCGCCTTTTTTACCAATTAAAATTGCCTCGTTTTCGTAGGTGAGCAACACATCCCCCTGACCCTGCTTGAAAAACACGTCACTGGCTTCGCGGGCATCTTTAGCCAAAACTACACTGTTTTGATAAACTTGCTGCATCTTAGTTTCGGTCGGATTATCCAGACCATTCCACAATGCCAAAAAGATCCAGCGAGCTGCCCCAGAAGTTTTGGGGTTGGTGGTAACAATTTTTAGCCCTGGACGCAGTAGATCTGCCCAAGCTTTTATTTGCTGAGGATTTCCTGGTTGGGTGACGAGAGCTACTACCGATTTACTGACGATCGAGTTGCCCGGAAACTCTTTTTGCCATCCCGGTTGAATCAAAGGGATATTTCGAATCTTGGCTGCTTGAATTTTGTTGATATCTGGTTCTAGAGCTAAGGCCACCACATCAGCTTCTAAGCCAGCAATCACTGATCGGGTCTGGGCACCAGAACTACCATAGCTTTGGCTAAATATCACGGTTTGCTGGTGGTCTTTTCGCCACTGTTCGGCAAACTTATCGGTAATTTGCTGGTAGGCGGTTTTGGTGACACTGTTAGAGACCAAGACGATCTCTACGGTATTTTGAGCGCAGCTATGTAAACCAATGAACAGTAGACAGCCTAAAATAACAAAATATTTGCTGAAGCCCAATCTTTGCCAAATCCTCTGCCACCAATGCATTCTTGCTTCCTGTGAAAGTATCGAGCCTTTCATTCTAGTAGAAAGCCAGACCACAAGTAAAGAGCCAAAATTCATCTTTAGATTCGGGCGAAGCAGCAGGTTTGTGGATTGTAGCACTGGGTTTTGGATGATAGATTTTGCTCTGGCCAAGTGATTTCGACTTTGGATCAAGAGTTTGAGCCAGTGGCAGGGTGCTGATCGGGTAAAGCAGCGGCGTTTTTGTGGGAGATTAGAAAATTTTATTTTTTTGGGAGTGTTCGATCGGAACAGGGTATGATATATTTAGAGAAGTTTGCTGGTGTAGCTCAGTTGGTAGAGCAGCTGATTTGTAATCAGCCGGTCGGGAGTTCGAGTCTGTCCACCAGCTCTGTTTCAGTAAAATCAAAGAAGGCTTTAAGATGATGCACCATCTTAAAGCCTTCTTTGATTTCTGTTGAAGCGGATTACTTTTCTAGTTGAGTATATTGTTTGTTGTGGGATCTTCTAGCAGTACTGCCAGTGTTTGAGGAATTGTGCCCGTAATTAGCAGATACGCGCGGCCTGTCAGTGGTTCAATCTTGGGCGCAATGGTTGCACCTAGTAAAACTGCCAAATCGTAACAAAAAAGTTCTAAGGTGGCCGGTGGTGTTGCCATGGCGACAGGAGACGGAAAACCCTTGATTACTGGCTGTGTGTTTGGTGGTACTGGCAACTTAACGATTGACTTTCGTAAATCTAAGTACAGCCCGAATAATTTGGGGCTATAGGGCAGTTCAGCCCGATAACTGGTACTGGTTGCTTCTGGAATTAGTTTGAACGATTCAAAAAAACCTTTGATACCAGCACCACTGTAAGCGGGGCGAGGATTTGTGCCTGTGACAACTGGAGTCGATGGGGATGGAGTGGCCAACGATTGAAGCGCAAGGATGGTTCTAGCTAAGCTTTTACTGGTATCAGTAGAATTCAGGCTAGCGATAATGGCGATTAAGGGATCGGTGATTGCAGGCATAAGAAGAGATGCAAATTATTTAATAGGTTTACTTGTTGTAGTCGATGACTAAGGGTATTGATTTGATGAGTTTTGCGATCGGCTCCAAGTCGCGGCGGAAGGCATCCCACCCGCGTTGGTTCTTGAGAACGGGACACCCCAGGCTACCCGGCTGATTGGCATCGAAATGAATACCAAAGTCGCCACGGGTTGAACCATCTGTCTGTATTTCAAAAGGTGATATAGCATAGAAGCTACCTTCCACCCCTTTTATGTCAGGCATCCACAATGGAGTGGTGTCTACCTTTAGGTCTCTTACTGGTGGGATTAAACCACCTTTGGATTCCCAGCTACCCCAATACTGGCGACCAGGTAGGCTGCTGGTTGCTTGATAATCGTTGATGATTTTGTCGTCATAAGATAACTGTAAATTTCCAATTAACAAATGAGACGATTTTCGCGGGGTGAAGGTGAACTGTAGTTTGTACATTAAGATTCCTTGTTTAAGAAGGTTTTAAGCCTGCGACTACTTCCCTTAGTAGGAGCGGTATTAGAGTTTTTGAAGTTAGGTCTATAACAGCGGTTCTCTGTTGTGGATCGAAAGCTGCCAAAAGATAGGCCGAGGCAACAACAAAAAATAAAAATATCCATACATTCCTGTCCTGTGGGTGTGAGTTCACTTGCTACCTTGTGAATATGTTTAAGTTGAGAATGACATCCGGATTCTGATTGCCCTGATTTGGTTCGTGCCAAATAGCAATCATCGCCATAGCTTCTTCTTCATCCAAGGTAACTGAAGCCCCTGGACTAAGAATATAGTCGTAGTTGCTAATGCCCTGGCGTTGGGCATTCCCACAAGCCAGGTAGCAAATTGTAGTGTTGTTTTGCCCAGCCCCGTTCTTCTTAGGATAGCTAACGATTACTTTGGGGCGATTGGTGTCGGCAGCGGCTACAGACGAGCCAGAGGCCGCGCCGGTAAAAGCTTTCACTGTTACTTCTGCAAAACTGGATCGAGTTGCTGGTGTTTCAGCCGTAGCTATCTGGTCTAAACGCGCTTGCATTCCAGCGCTGGCAGCGGCTTGCTGTTGCCCAGAGGCAGCGATAGCATTGACTACTTGAGATAAATCAGTCGAACTAGATTGGTTGACGATACCCATTGTGCTTGTAAATGATAGTGGAATGAATTCCCAGATTGTTAGCTGGGTACTAGTTTTGCTGTTTGATTGTAGTTTTGCACTGAGGGTATAAGGTAAGCCCTCATTCGCTACGTTCCAAAATTCATAGTAGTCATCAACTGTTGAGGTGATGAAGGTTTGCCGAGGTGTGGCGGGAGTTCCAA
>JANOXZ010000322.1:0-15798 GCA_031418695.1 Synechococcales cyanobacterium VAR_35_metabat_10 | reverse complement strand
GTGCAGGCAGAGATGTTGGCAAAAACGAAACGTCTGCAACTACCTCAGATCGCCATTCATAATGTGTACTTTTTTCTATTTAGAGCTGGCAACAGGGACTGCTGGAAAGATGCCGGTGGAATCGATCGCGTTATAGCATTGATTAAGAATACGCTTGACCGCATATTGATCGAGGGCACCATAGCCAGCGGCATTATCTTCCAACAATGCAGCATCTTCATAGGGCAGTTGGTTAGCCAAAACATAGTCTTGAGCGCGGGAGTGAATCAAGGGCAAATTGATGGTGGGGATGCTGTGCTTTGCTAGAAGGTCATCCAGCTCTTTGGGAAAAGGCAGTTTACTTTTGGGGAATTTTTCGTTGCGGATCACGACATGGGGCATCTGAGATCCATGCAGTTTAATTGAATCGACGAGTGGTTGGAGAGAGTCAGGATCGCCGGTTACCATGTACCAATTAATAATTTGGATATTCCTCTCGGCCAAGAAACCGAACATACCAAAATGCGCCACCCACTCGTTGAAAGAGGTGGCGATCGCGGCTGGCATATTGACCACCGCATGAGTAGGGATGTCTGGGTTGCTGTTAGCACCAATGAGTTCAGTGATCATCTTATTTGGGACATCTACAGACTCACCACGACCAAACTCGAACACCCGATTTTTCTCGGCGATCTCGGGATAGAAGCCAGCCAGATCGGGTGTGTCGATGTTGGCCTCAAAAGCCAAATAGGGAAATTTTTTATGAATCATGTAGGCGCACATCATGCGTGACCAGACAGATTTTCCGACTCCGCCTTTTACTACGTGGGATAAATTAATCGTAATCATGACGCACTGTTATAAAAAAATTTAAAGTTTTGAGAGATGGGAGATTTCCAAAAAAGCGCCAGTTATTTTTCCATTTGTTGCGCTTTTGCAGCTTGGAGTTTAGCTTCCAGTTCCGGGCTACGCCGGTTGGGAATGGCATATTGATTTTCGGATGCCGCGATTTCTGTAGCGGGGGTAGGGGATGGTAGAGGAGTGGCGTTTTCTTCAACAAATTGGATAGCTTTGCTTGTGCCTTTGGCGATCGATGCCAGTGGACTTGGTGATTCTTGGGCATCAACAGACGGTGTTGATTTAGGTTGTTTTTTCGTAGGCAGTGTTTTGATGATTGGCGTTTGAGGAGAGTTGTTTATTTGATCATCGTCTTCTCCACTGGCATCGATCGAAGCTTCGGCTCCAACCAATGCGTTGATGGCGGCGATGATGTCTTTGGTGTTTCCGGTGACACCAGCTTGGGAAAGTCGATCGGCAATGATGGAGAGAGAGAGGCCACTCCCAATCAGATCTTTGATGATAGTTAGATGCTTTTTGAGTTGGCATTCGATCGTAAGTTGGACGCTTTCTTTTTTCAGATTTTGGAGTGCTTGCTTAATAGCACTGTCAAGAGCAGAAGAGGCCATGCGAGGAATCGGTGGAAGGTCTGGGGAGATTATATGGCAATAGATTGGGTGGAGGGGATGGGCACGTTTGTGCCCCCATATCTGGGTAAATGTGATGTTAGATTTTTGTGATCGATCGAGGCTTGGAAGTGGTGATTTTGGAGTTCGATCGGGTGATTAGTGGGTTACTATTTTGTGTCCGATCGATGAGATGTTGGCTCGGGCTTTGGTGTTCGAGTTGGTAGTGGTGGGACTATTGTTTTGTGTTCGATCGCGCAATTGGGGGATGTGGCTTTGGTGATCGATCGCTTAGCTGATGGGTTGTTCTTTAGGGTTCGATCGCGTGGGTCAGCAGGTTACTACTTTGTGTTCGATCGAGAGCAGTTCTATGGAATTGTGATATCTAAAATGTTACATCTCGCGTGAATTGGGCATAACTTGCTCAGAGGCAAAAGATAGTGCTTAAATGGCGCAAGGCGCTGTGTATGGCGGTTGTACAATTCATGAGGTGGTGGTTGATATGGTTGACACTAGTGGCGATTGGTCGGTCAGGAAGTCGATCGGGTTTCAATCTGAAAAGCAATATCAGCAGTATAAAAGTGCCGCCAAGACGAGAGGGCTAACAGTAGCGCAGTTTTTCTCTTGGGTAGCAGATGCTTTTCTTCAATTCAATGGTGAGACTGACAGCGACCCTGGTGATGAAGTGCTGGTAGTCTCTGGATCTAATCAGGTGCAATTCACTGTGACTTGTAGTGAAGCTGAGAGGGATTCGCTGAAAAGCCTAGCTAGAGATAATGGATTATCCATGGGGCAATATTTGTTGTCATTCTTGAAACCCAAGGGCAGTAAAGTAACCGATGATTTTCTATCAAATGAATCGTTGGCTACCCTGGCTCTCCTTGAATACTATTGTGATTTTGGTGACTTGGCTAATGCCAAAGAGCAGGCTAAAGCTCTCAGAAGAATGGCAAATGTGGCCATTGATGTTACCCAACCAGGGGCTGGTGATGGTAAAAATTAATGTGACTAGAGGCAGGGATACTGCCAGTGTTTGCCGGTATGTTTTGCAGGCTGAAAAAATATTACCCCCAGGTGAAAAGCTAGATATATCAGAGTTAATAGTGGGGAATATGACTGGTGCCTCGGTCACAGAACTAGCAGCAGAATTTAGGTTGTCTCAGAGACGGAGGCCAAATATCAATGTTAATGTTGCTCACTACTCTGTCTCTTTTCCACCGGGCGAGGACGTAGATCCTCAGACTATGAAGAAGCTAGCATGGCGATTAATATGTGGGATGGGTCATTCCCCAGCAACTCAGTTTTTTGCAGTCAAGCACTTTGACGAAAAAGCTAAAAATGATGTGTCACATTTTCATATAGTGGCATCAGTAATTGGATTGGATGGAACTGTTTGTAAGTCCTCATGGGATAGGCTCCAGGCCAAAAAAGTAGAAAGAGATGTCGAGCAATTTTTCCAACTCAGCGAACACCCTGTTCAGAAAAAACTACGCCGCGATTTGACCACAGGCGAGTATCGTCGGCGACAGCGATCGAAGGAGTCAACGACCAAAGAACGGCTGTGGGAAATCATCGATCGAGCGGCGATCGATCACCCAAACTATGCCCAATTTTCCACAAGGCTCCATGAAAATGGCGTGACATTGAAGGTGAAACGGGATGAGAAAACCCGAGAAATTTTGGGTGTCAGCTACGGTTTTGAGGGACTGGCTTTTAGTGGGTATCGACTGGGAAGCCAGTACACATACCAGGGAATTCAAAAGCATCTGGGGGTCAGAATGGTCGTTGATTCTCTGGCGAAAGAGCTTGATGGTGTTGGGCAAGTGGAGTCTATTAATCCGTTTGTGCCGGTGGCGATCGATGAGCCAGTGGTGCAGCCGAAGGTAAAAAAAGTGGCAGATATGGAGCGGTGAAACTGGGTCAAAAAGAATCAGCCAGTTACCGAAGTAACTGGTTGATGAAGATTAGAAATCGTCCTCTGTGTGGCTGTAAGTTAATGTTCGTCGGTCACCAGAAATCAGCCAAACTGCACCATAATCTGGTTGATTTACTCGATCGGTACGAGCAACGAATTGATTGCTGTTGCTGCCGTTAATACCCAGGAAATATTCACCGTGAACTAGCTCAAGAATGTTGTTGCGACCGCCACAGATTGGGAAGAAAGCGAATGGGCTAAGCGTGATTAGCTCGGGGTGATTCATGTCGATCTCCCAATTGATCGGTAGTGGATCCTTCACCGTGATTTGGATGCTCATGGTGGTGGTGTTGGATTTATCGGAGTCCATTTTCCTTGCTGGTTTTGCAAAACTTCTCAAGGATCGGGCTTCGCCCAAAATTAATGACGGCGATAATCTGGCCGTTGGCGACGGATGATGGGGCGAGGGGATGGCTTTGCCTGCACCAGAGTCGATAACTCTCTTTGCGCGAAAGGTGATCGAACTCCTGACTTCTCAGCAGGATGATCGGTATCGCCGTAATCTGTGAAGCGTTTAGTCGTTCTTTCTGAGACAATGGGCGGACTATTGATTTTGTGGGTGATCGGTGGCTCCAAAGTAACAACCCAGTGATATCTGCGATCGATCATGGCAGCCTTCAGAACAACAATGCCTTGCTCAGTGCCGATTCGATAAATGCGTTGGCGGAGAATTGGCAGTCTGTTGGCCAGGGCTTGAATGTCGTTGTAACTGGCCTGCCGGATAACTGTAGAGCCACATTTCTCGGGGCGAAAATCTGATAAGGCAAGATATTCACCAGATTTGATAGACTCCATCACCCAGGCTGCATGGTACTCTGCGAGCTGGCAGCAATCGCCAAGATCTTCGTAGGGGATGTTTGGGGTCAATTTTGGCATTGGTCGCGGTCATTGGTAGAGTCAATCGATCCTAGTATGCAAGCCAAGGGGAAATTTTGCACCCAGCAAAGCACCGAACCATTGAGCAAAAAAATCCCCCAGTTATCTGGGGGTGATTGATTACTGCTGTTGGGGAGGTAATCGATCGAGCAGCAAGTCAATTGAACTTAAAGGCGGCTCATCATGGTGACTGCTCGTTTGTGATTAGCTACGGCGGTTCTCTTTTTCTGCCGTTCTTGAGCGCCCTGTAGGATGCGATCAAGTAAATCAGGATCTGCTTGAACCTGTAAAAACATCGATTCGATAAACACTTCCCGACAAATTTTTTGTCCCTGGCACAAAGACTGTAATTCTTCACCAATCGCTGTTTCTAGCCGCAGAGTGGTATTTTTAACTTCCAAAGATGGAGGAGCCTTACTATCTGGAAGTGTAGATATCTGGATATCTGGAGAGCTTGGATTCTGAGTGCCTGCATCATCATGATCGGGCTTTATGATGCTCGAATCCCTGGTGTCTACTGTTGGACGTTGTCGATTTTTGAGTCTGTCTAAAGCATCAGCCATTGTTTAGTACCTCCATAATTTTGGTAAAGGGATATTCAAGTTCAGAGTGACCTAACTCAGCAAGTGTTTGGCCTTGGCGAATGCCTTTTTTATATTGTTCGGACTCTTTGATGGAAGGGAAGAAAGTTAAGCTTGGAAATAGATCGACCATAGCCGCAACATTTTCTCGACTATCGACAGTTTGGGTGTTGCCGACCCAGCGATCGCGAAAAGGGATTGCACCCAAAACTGAGCCGTTGAAAGCACCAAGATTGGTTTGCTCTTCGATGAACTTCATTGTCTCAACGAGACTGTTTACCCCTTTGGTATTGGCTTCAATCGGTATTAAAGCCGAATCTGCTGCACCAAGGGCGGTAAGACAGAGTTGAGAACGTGAAGGCTGTACATCAATGATGGCGAAGTCGAAAATATCCGCGACGGCTTTTAGTCGGAGCTTCAGAATAAAAGCACCGGTGCCGCTACTGGCCAGAAAATCCGAAACTTTGAAAAGACTTCGATCGGCAGGGATGACAAACAAATTGGGGTGTGTAGTTTCGTAGATGCCATCTTCGGTTTCGACAGTTCCATTAAGTACTTCGAGCAAGCTGGGATTATTGTCCTTCACCTCTTGGCCAAGGTAAAAGGATAAGTTGGCTTGTGGATCAGCATCGATCACCAAAACACGTTTGCCTTGTTGGGCTAACAGGATGGATAAGAAAAAAGCAGCAGTTGTTTTGCCTTGTCCACCAGAGAGAGAGACGAAAGAATATGTCTTCATATCGAGCTGTGTAGATGTCTGTATATCAAGAATATCACATATTGACATATACAGGTATCTAGATATCTATATAGCAAAAACTAAGGCGGCTGGAAATATAGAAATCTATTTCAGCAAGGCTGCCCGAATTGTTGAAGAGCTTTTGGGGCAAAGATTTCAAATTCAAGGTATGTAGATATCTACATACCTTGAAGACCTGTTAGTTGGTTTGGTTATTGGGAGATTGGAGATCGATCGAGAACTCTTTGATGATGGTTTTGATGGGTAAGAAGAGGGAAAAAGGCTGATCATGGAAGGGAATAAATTCGTATTTCAGGTAGAAATCTCTGGCAATTGAATCGATCTCGTCAACTCTGACTGTAAAAACAGCAATTTCGAGAGAAGCTTTTACAGCGTGGAGCAGAACATCAACAAGCAATTCTGTACCCAATTCTTATTTGATTAGGATTTCTAGATTTCAAGATATATAGATATATAGATATCTGCATATCTTGATGCATGTGAAGCTGAGAATCGATCAAAGCAAGTTGGTGGACTAAAATGAGAGCAGCTAATTAAGGAGGATAGACCAATGCAGTCAGAAGTAAGCAAAAAACTTATCGTGTGGATTCTTTATCGGAACGAGCGAGGGGACGGAGGCCGGGTGATGGGAGTATTCAGTTCAGCCGAAAAAGCAAAAAGTTATCCAGTAATACAAGAAGAAACTTTGGATAGTGTTTGGGTATTAAAAGATCTGGACATCTGGAAATTTTGGATGTACCAGCCAATAGACAAGACATACTACCTAACAATTGAACCTTCAATAGTAGATAAGCCGATTGAAGATGAGGAGCAAAATAAGATTTTTGCCAGCCAACTTGGTGATACTACTGGTTGAAAGCTATTGAGAATCAAGAAAATCGAGTATGAGGTGGAGTTTTTTAGATTGGTGGCGGGGAATGATGCCAAATTGGGAATGATGTTGTTCGATCGAATCAGCTTGTTGTTCTAATACACGCTTGATGGCAACGAGGTTGCAGCCGGTGGCTTTGAGTAAGAGTGTCTGGGATATGGCAAATTTCTGGTCGTTTTGGGAATTCCAGAGCATTATGGCATCGATGGCGGCATTAATCTTGATAGCTGGTGGAGTGCGCTTTTTGGAGTGAGGTGGTGGTGGCTTTTGTAGTAGAGCAGAGAGTTTTTCGATCTGTCGCTGGTAGGCGAGATTCGAGCGGAGAGCGATCGAGAGATCTTGTTCCAAAGACTTGTTGCGGGACTCAAGGGCAGTAATGCGATCGAGGGCGATGGTCAGCTCGTCGGTTTGGGGTGTTGGTGGAGTGTTAATGTGCGCCCAAAGCCGGGTGATTTCTTGCTGTAGGTCGGCAAATTGGTCATTGTTGATCGATGGTGGTGGATTGGTTTCAGGTGTGGGGGGTGGATTATGATCGATCGATGGGTGGTCATCAATAATGTCATGAGGAGAAGTGGTGGCTGTGGATCGCTCAGGTGCGGAGGGTGCAAACTGTTCGTATGTTTCTTGGTCGTATTTTAGGTAGTCCAACGCCAGGTGATCGATCGAAATGCCAGATTCTCCGGTATTGCGCTTTGTATATGGGTATTGGCGACTGGTGTTCTTGGTCATGGGCAATGAGCCATGATCGATCGCATCTCGGATAGCTGCACGATATTTCGGGATATACACTTTCCCAACGGTGGCCTTGGGATAACCTTCTTCCAGCAGCGCGATCTCCGATCGACAAAAAGCCTTGATCGAAGATTTTGTTTTGAGAGTTGCCAAGTGGTTAATGAATCCGTGGATCAGTTCCCATAACTCATCTTTGGGCAACCTTGTTCTTTGGTCAGAGGCAATGCGATCACGATATCGATCGATGATACTTTGTCGGGTAATCGTCATGGTAGTCGTGGGGTTGGTGCGCAAAGGTGCATAAATAAGTATACATTTCAATGTAATGCTTTTTGCGATTAGTATTAAAAGGGCTGAAAAGGTTGTAGGAGTGGAAAAATGCTGATGAAGCTTGACTTAAATTAGCAGTATGATATAATGTATATCAATCACAGATTGATATAGGAGGAGAAACAAATTCTATACTACTCAAGCAGAAAAGAAGTGAGGAAAATCATAAAAGCTAAAAATGTTACTGAGCAACGATTCTGGAATTTAGAGCTATAATTAATTAGAGATTTTTATAGTTATTAAAATCACAACTACAAAATTATAGCTATAAAGTGAGGATAAAATTATACAGTTTTCAGAACCAGTTTTTTAGTCTTAGAAGTTTATGTTAATTAACATAAACTTCTAAGACTAAAAAACTGGTTCTGAAAACTGTATAATTTTATCCTCACTTTATAGCTATAATTTTGTAGTTGTGATTTTAATAACTATAAAAATCTCTAATTAATTATAGCTCTAAATTCCAGAATCGTTGCTCAGTAACATTTTTAGCTTTTATGATTTTCCTCACTTCTTTTCTGCTTGAGTAGTATAGAATTTGTTTCTCCTCCTATATCAATCTGTGATTGATATACATTATATCATACTGCTAATTTAAGTCAAGCTTCATCAGCATTTTTCCACTCCTACAACCTTTTCAGCCCTTTTAATACTAATCGCAAAAAGCATTACATTGAAATGTATACTTATTTATGCACCTTTGCGCACCAACCCCACGACTACCATGACGATTACCCGACAAAGTATCATCGATCGATATCGTGATCGCATTGCCTCTGACCAAAGAACAAGGTTGCCCAAAGATGAGTTATGGGAACTGATCCACGGATTCATTAACCACTTGGCAACTCTCAAAACAAAATCTTCGATCAAGGCTTTTTGTCGATCGGAGATCGCGCTGCTGGAAGAAGGTTATCCCAAGGCCACCGTTGGGAAAGTGTATATCCCGAAATATCGTGCAGCTATCCGAGATGCGATCGATCATGGCTCATTGCCCATGACCAAGAACACCAGTCGCCAATACCCATATACAAAGCGCAATACCGGAGAATCTGGCATTTCGATCGATCACCTGGCGTTGGACTACCTAAAATACGACCAAGAAACATACGAACAGTTTGCACCCTCCGCACCTGAGCGATCCACAGCCACCACTTCTCCTCATGACATTATTGATGACCACCCATCGATCGATCATAATCCACCCCCCACACCTGAAACCAATCCACCACCATCGATCAACAATGACCAATTTGCCGACCTACAGCAAGAAATCACCCGGCTTTGGGCGCACATTAACACTCCACCAACACCCCAAACCGACGAGCTGACCATCGCCCTCGATCGCATTACTGCCCTTGAGTCCCGCAACAAGTCTTTGGAACAAGATCTCTCGATCGCTCTCCGCTCGAATCTCGCCTACCAGCGACAGATCGAAAAACTCTCTGCTCTACTACAAAAGCCACCACCACCTCACTCCAAAAAGCGCACTCCACCAGCTATCAAGATTAATGCCGCCATCGATGCCATAATGCTCTGGAATTCCCAAAACGACCAGAAATTTGCCATATCCCAGACACTCTTACTCAAAGCCACCGGCTGCAACCTCGTTGCCATCAAGCGTGTATTAGAACAACAAGCTGATTCGATCGAACAACATCATTCCCAATTTGGCATCATTCCCCGCCACCAATCTAAAAAACTCCACCTCATACTCGATTTTCTTGATTCTCAATAGCTTTCAACCAGTAGTATCACCAAGTTGGCTGGCAAAAATCTTATTTTGCTCCTCATCTTCAATCGGCTTATCTACTATTGAAGGTTCAATTGTTAGGTAGTATGTCTTGTCTATTGGCTGGTACATCCAAAATTTCCAGATGTCCAGATCTTTTAATACCCAAACACTATCCAAAGTTTCTTCTTGTATTACTGGATAACTTTTTGCTTTTTCGGCTGAACTGAATACTCCCATCACCCGGCCTCCGTCCCCTCGCTCGTTCCGATAAAGAATCCACACGATAAGTTTTTTGCTTACTTCTGACTGCATTGGTCTATCCTCCTTAATTAGCTGCTCTCATTTTAGTCCACCAACTTGCTTTGATCGATTCTCAGCTTCACATGCATCAAGATATGCAGATATCTATATATCTATATATCTTGAAATCTAGAAATCCTAATCAAATAAGAATTGGGTACAGAATTGCTTGTTGATGTTCTGCTCCACGCTGTAAAAGCTTCTCTCGAAATTGCTGTTTTTACAGTCAGAGTTGACGAGATCGATTCAATTGCCAGAGATTTCTACCTGAAATACGAATTTATTCCCTTCCATGATCAGCCTTTTTCCCTCTTCTTACCCATCAAAACCATCATCAAAGAGTTCTCGATCGATCTCCAATCTCCCAATAACCAAACCAACTAACAGGTCTTCAAGGTATGTAGATATCTACATACCTTGAATTTGAAATCTTTGCCCCAAAAGCTCTTCAACAATTCGGGCAGCCTTGCTGAAATAGATTTCTATATTTCCAGCCGCCTTAGTTTTTGCTATATAGATATCTAGATACCTGTATATGTCAATATGTGATATTCTTGATATACAGACATCTACACAGCTCGATATGAAGACATATTCTTTCGTCTCTCTCTCTGGTGGACAAGGCAAAACAACTGCTGCTTTTTTCTTATCCATCCTGTTAGCCCAACAAGGCAAACGTGTTTTGGTGATCGATGCTGATCCACAAGCCAACTTATCCTTTTACCTTGGCCAAGAGGTGAAGGACAATAATCCCAGCTTGCTCGAAGTACTTAATGGAACTGTCGAAACCGAAGATGGCATCTACGAAACTACACACCCCAATTTGTTTGTCATCCCTGCCGATCGAAGTCTTTTCAAAGTTTCGGATTTTCTGGCCAGTAGCGGCACCGGTGCTTTTATTCTGAAGCTCCGACTAAAAGCCGTCGCGGATATTTTCGACTTCGCCATCATTGATGTACAGCCTTCACGTTCTCAACTCTGTCTTACCGCCCTTGGTGCAGCAGATTCGGCTTTAATACCGATTGAAGCCAATACCAAAGGGGTAAACAGTCTCGTTGAGACAATGAAGTTCATCGAAGAGCAAACCAATCTTGGTGCTTTCAACGGCTCAGTTTTGGGTGCAATCCCTTTTCGCGATCGCTGGGTCGGCAACACCCAAACTGTCGATAGTCGAGAAAATGTTGCGGCTATGGTCGATCTATTTCCAAGCTTAACTTTCTTCCCTTCCATCAAAGAGTCCGAACAATATAAAAAAGGCATTCGCCAAGGCCAAACACTTGCTGAGTTAGGTCACTCTGAACTTGAATATCCCTTTACCAAAATTATGGAGGTACTAAACAATGGCTGATGCTTTAGACAGACTCAAAAATCGACAACGTCCAACAGTAGACACCAGGGATTCGAGCATCATAAAGCCCGATCATGATGATGCAGGCACTCAGAATCCAAGCTCTCCAGATATCCAGATATCTACACTTCCAGATAGTAAGGCTCCTCCATCTTTGGAAGTTAAAAATACCACTCTGCGGCTAGAAACAGCGATTGGTGAAGAATTACAGTCTTTGTGCCAGGGACAAAAAATTTGTCGGGAAGTGTTTATCGAATCGATGTTTTTACAGGTTCAAGCAGATCCTGATTTACTTGATCGCATCCTACAGGGCGCTCAAGAACGGCAGAAAAAGAGAACCGCCGTAGCTAATCACAAACGAGCAGTCACCATGATGAGCCGCCTTTAAGTTCAATTGACTTGCTGCTCGATCGATTACCTCCCCAACAGCAGTAATCAATCACCCCCAGATAACTGGGGGATTTTTTTGCTCAATGGTTCGGTGCTTTGCTGGGTGCAAAATTTCCCCTTGGCTTGCATACTAGGATCGATTGACTCTACCAATGACCGCGACCAATGCCAAAATTGACCCCAAACATCCCCTACGAAGATCTTGGCGATTGCTGCCAGCTCGCAGAGTACCATGCAGCCTGGGTGATGGAGTCTATCAAATCTGGTGAATATCTTGCCTTATCAGATTTTCGCCCCGAGAAATGTGGCTCTACAGTTATCCGGCAGGCCAGTTACAACGACATTCAAGCCCTGGCCAACAGACTGCCAATTCTCCGCCAACGCATTTATCGAATCGGCACTGAGCAAGGCATTGTTGTTCTGAAGGCTGCCATGATCGATCGCAGATATCACTGGGTTGTTACTTTGGAGCCACCGATCACCCACAAAATCAATAGTCCGCCCATTGTCTCAGAAAGAACGACTAAACGCTTCACAGATTACGGCGATACCGATCATCCTGCTGAGAAGTCAGGAGTTCGATCACCTTTCGCGCAAAGAGAGTTATCGACTCTGGTGCAGGCAAAGCCATCCCCTCGCCCCATCATCCGTCGCCAACGGCCAGATTATCGCCGTCATTAATTTTGGGCGAAGCCCGATCCTTGAGAAGTTTTGCAAAACCAGCAAGGAAAATGGACTCCGATAAATCCAACACCACCACCATGAGCATCCAAATCACGGTGAAGGATCCACTACCGATCAATTGGGAGATCGACATGAATCACCCCGAGCTAATCACGCTTAGCCCATTCGCTTTCTTCCCAATCTGTGGCGGTCGCAACAACATTCTTGAGCTAGTTCACGGTGAATATTTCCTGGGTATTAACGGCAGCAACAGCAATCAATTCGTTGCTCGTACCGATCGAGTAAATCAACCAGATTATGGTGCAGTTTGGCTGATTTCTGGTGACCGACGAACATTAACTTACAGCCACACAGAGGACGATTTCTAATCTTCATCAACCAGTTACTTCGGTAACTGGCTGATTCTTTTTGACCCAGTTTCACCGCTCCATATCTGCCACTTTTTTTACCTTCGGCTGCACCACTGGCTCATCGATCGCCACCGGCACAAACGGATTAATAGACTCCACTTGCCCAACACCATCAAGCTCTTTCGCCAGAGAATCAACGACCATTCTGACCCCCAGATGCTTTTGAATTCCCTGGTATGTGTACTGGCTTCCCAGTCGATACCCACTAAAAGCCAGTCCCTCAAAACCGTAGCTGACACCCAAAATTTCTCGGGTTTTCTCATCCCGTTTCACCTTCAATGTCACGCCATTTTCATGGAGCCTTGTGGAAAATTGGGCATAGTTTGGGTGATCGATCGCCGCTCGATCGATGATTTCCCACAGCCGTTCTTTGGTCGTTGACTCCTTCGATCGCTGTCGCCGACGATACTCGCCTGTGGTCAAATCGCGGCGTAGTTTTTTCTGAACAGGGTGTTCGCTGAGTTGGAAAAATTGCTCGACATCTCTTTCTACTTTTTTGGCCTGGAGCCTATCCCATGAGGACTTACAAACAGTTCCATCCAATCCAATTACTGATGCCACTATATGAAAATGTGACACATCATTTTTAGCTTTTTCGTCAAAGTGCTTGACTGCAAAAAACTGAGTTGCTGGGGAATGACCCATCCCACATATTAATCGCCATGCTAGCTTCTTCATAGTCTGAGGATCTACGTCCTCGCCCGGTGGAAAAGAGACAGAGTAGTGAGCAACATTAACATTGATATTTGGCCTCCGTCTCTGAGACAACCTAAATTCTGCTGCTAGTTCTGTGACCGAGGCACCAGTCATATTCCCCACTATTAACTCTGATATATCTAGCTTTTCACCTGGGGGTAATATTTTTTCAGCCTGCAAAACATACCGGCAAACACTGGCAGTATCCCTGCCTCTAGTCACATTAATTTTTACCATCACCAGCCCCTGGTTGGGTAACATCAATGGCCACATTTGCCATTCTTCTGAGAGCTTTAGCCTGCTCTTTGGCATTAGCCAAGTCACCAAAATCACAATAGTATTCAAGGAGAGCCAGGGTAGCCAACGATTCATTTGATAGAAAATCATCGGTTACTTTACTGCCCTTGGGTTTCAAGAATGACAACAAATATTGCCCCATGGATAATCCATTATCTCTAGCTAGGCTTTTCAGCGAATCCCTCTCAGCTTCACTACAAGTCACAGTGAATTGCACCTGATTAGATCCAGAGACTACCAGCACTTCATCACCAGGGTCGCTGTCAGTCTCACCATTGAATTGAAGAAAAGCATCTGCTACCCAAGAGAAAAACTGCGCTACTGTTAGCCCTCTCGTCTTGGCGGCACTTTTATACTGCTGATATTGCTTTTCAGATTGAAACCCGATCGACTTCCTGACCGACCAATCGCCACTAGTGTCAACCATATCAACCACCACCTCATGAATTGTACAACCGCCATACACAGCGCCTTGCGCCATTTAAGCACTATCTTTTGCCTCTGAGCAAGTTATGCCCAATTCACGCGAGATGTAACATTTTAGATATCACAATTCCATAGAACTGCTCTCGATCGAACACAAAGTAGTAACCTGCTGACCCACGCGATCGAACCCTAAAGAACAACCCATCAGCTAAGCGATCGATCACCAAAGCCACATCCCCCAATTGCGCGATCGAACACAAAACAATAGTCCCACCACTACCAACTCGAACACCAAAGCCCGAGCCAACATCTCATCGATCGGACACAAAATAGTAACCCACTAATCACCCGATCGAACTCCAAAATCACCACTTCCAAGCCTCGATCGATCACAAAAATCTAACATCACATTTACCCAGATATGGGGGCACAAACGTGCCCATCCCCTCCACCCAATCTATTGCCATATAATCTCCCCAGACCTTCCACCGATTCCTCGCATGGCCTCTTCTGCTCTTGACAGTGCTATTAAGCAAGCACTCCAAAATCTGAAAAAAGAAAGCGTCCAACTTACGATCGAATGCCAACTCAAAAAGCATCTAACTATCATCAAAGATCTGATTGGGAGTGGCCTCTCTCTCTCCATCATTGCCGATCGACTTTCCCAAGCTGGTGTCACCGGAAACACCAAAGACATCATCGCCGCCATCAACGCATTGGTTGGAGCCGAAGCTTCGATCGATGCCAGTGGAGAAGACGATGATCAAATAAACAACTCTCCTCAAACGCCAATCATCAAAACACTGCCTACGAAAAAACAACCTAAATCAACACCGTCTGTTGATGCCCAAGAATCACCAAGTCCACTGGCATCGATCGCCAAAGGCACAAGCAAAGCTATCCAATTTGTTGAAGAAAACGCCACTCCTCTACCATCCCCTACCCCCGCTACAGAAATCGCGGCATCCGAAAATCAATATGCCATTCCCAACCGGCGTAGCCCGGAACTGGAAGCTAAACTCCAAGCTGCAAAAGCGCAACAAATGGAAAAATAACTGGCGCTTTTTTGGAAATCTCCCATCTCTCAAAACTTTAAATTTTTTTATAACAGTGCGTCATGATTACGATTAATTTATCCCACGTAGTAAAAGGCGGAGTCGGAAAATCTGTCTGGTCACGCATGATGTGCGCCTACATGATTCATAAAAAATTTCCCTATTTGGCTTTTGAGGCCAACATCGACACACCCGATCTGGCTGGCTTCTATCCCGAGATCGCCGAGAAAAATCGGGTGTTCGAGTTTGGTCGTGGTGAGTCTGTAGATGTCCCAAATAAGATGATCACTGAACTCATTGGTGCTAACAGCAACCCAGACATCCCTACTCATGCGGTGGTCAATATGCCAGCCGCGATCGCCACCTCTTTCAACGAGTGGGTGGCGCATTTTGGTATGTTCGGTTTCTTGGCCGAGAGGAATATCCAAATTATTAATTGGTACATGGTAACCGGCGATCCTGACTCTCTCCAACCACTCGTCGATTCAATTAAACTGCATGGATCTCAGATGCCCCATGTCGTGATCCGCAACGAAAAATTCCCCAAAAGTAAACTGCCTTTTCCCAAAGAGCTGGATGACCTTCTAGCAAAGCACAGCATCCCCACCATCAATTTGCCCTTGATTCACTCCCGCGCTCAAGACTATGTTTTGGCTAACCAACTGCCCTATGAAGATGCTGCATTGTTGGAAGATAATGCCGCTGGCTATGGTGCCCTCGATCAATATGCGGTCAAGCGTATTCTTAATCAATGCTATAACGCGATCGATTCCACCGGCATCTTTCCAGCAGTCCCTGTTGCCAGCTCTAAATAGAAAAAAGTACACATTATGAATGGCGATCTGAGGTAGTTGCAGACGTTTCGTTTTTGCCAACATCTCTGCCTGCAC
>JANOXZ010000321.1:0-11833 GCA_031418695.1 Synechococcales cyanobacterium VAR_35_metabat_10 | reverse complement strand
CCATTGACGGTCATCGGACAAGCCACGGTGGCAGGTCTTAAAATGAATAGTCGGGCGCAGCTTGTTGCCAGACAGTTTTGGATTCAGCTTGGATTGTTTCCTTAGTCAAAATTCTGCTGTAATGGTTGGAAACCTAGCTTAAGATAGACGTAGATTATCTACAACTTTTCTGCTCTATGTATCGATCTGCCCTGATCTTGTCTGCTGTTTTTGGTTACACCAGCATCGCTCTTGTCCAAACCGTTGCCCAAGCCAAAACCAAAGTAGAAATTGGTCGCTTGGCCAAAAGTATTACTTTACGCATTGAAACAGTGGGCAGTGAGAGCAGGGGATCGGGAGTGATTCTGCAAAAGCAAGGCGATGTATATACAGTCATTACCGCAGCGCATGTCTTGTCTGGCGGAGCATCTTTTCGCTTAATCACTCCTGATGGCAAGGTGCATCAGTCTTTGTCTTTTAGGAAAGCCAATAGCAACTTAGATTTAGCCGTAGTGAAATTTCGCAGTAGCAACAGCTATCCATTGGCAGAAATTGGCACCTCGGTTTCTTTGGAATCTGGCTCAGAGATTTATGTGGCTGGGTTTCCGGCGGCAACTAGTACCTTTGATGATGGGGTGTTTAATTTCACGCGAGGCGAGGTCACGGGGAACGCTAGTAAGCCTAACCGCAGTGGTTATTCTTTGATCTATAACAGTGTCACTTTACCCGGAATGAGTGGGGGGCCAGTATTTAATGATGAAGGCAAACTAGTGGCTATTCATGGTCAGGGCGATCGATCAACTGATGGCCAAAAAACCGGCTTTAACTTAGCGATTACCATTGAGCGATTTGGGACAGTAGCCGCAGAGTTGGGCACTAATCGCGAGATGCAGATTGCGGCCTTACCGGTAGCAAGTAATTTAAATGCGGCAGATTATTTGTTATCTGGAGATGAAAAAGAAGACAAGGGTGATTACCAAGGAGCGCTGGCAGACTATAACCAGGTGCTTAGAATAGATCCTAAGTATGCTTTGGCCTATAACAACCGGGGCTATTTAAAAATGCAGCGGCTGAATGATGTGAATGGGGCGTTAGCTGATTTCAATCGATCGATCTCCATAAACCCTAACTTTGCGACGGCTTACAATAATCGCGGGTTTATAAAAGAAGACAAACTCAATGATTTTAATGGCGCTTTGGCAGACTATGGCAAATCTTTGCAAATTGACCCGACCGATGCCAAGGTTTATAACAACCGAGGTTTGCTAAAAGCAGAGAAAATTAATGATATTAAGGGAGCAGTGGCCGATTATAGCAAGGCGATCGCCGTAGACCCCAAGTATTTTAATGCCTATATTAATCGGGGATTTTTAAGAAGTGAAAAATTAAATGACCAAAAAGGAGCATTGGCTGATTACAACCAAGTTGTTGCGATCAATCCTAAATATGCAGTGGGATATAACTTACGAGCGGTCTTGAAAGCCGATAGTTTTAATGATCCCAAAGGGGCTTTGGCTGACTACAATCAGGCGATCGCCTTAGATCCCAAGTATGCCGTTGTCTATCTCAATCGGGGTATTTTAAAAGATGATGTCTTAAATGATCCTGATGGGGCTTTGAATGATTACAACCAAGTAATTGCTTTAGACCCGCAATATGCTGCCGCCTATTTTCGGCGAGGCTTGCTTCGAGATAATCGCAAAGACACTACCGGAGCAGTGGCCGATTACAGTCAAGCAATCATCCTAGAGCCAAAATATGCTTTGGCCTACAACAATCGCGGCTTGGTCAAACTAGAGAAACTCGATGATGTAGCTGGTGCCTTGGCCGATTTTAATCAAGCAGTTATTTTAGATCCTAAGTTAATTCCTAGCTACTATAATCGTGGTCTATTAAAATTCCAGAAAACAGGTGAAATCAGAGGAGCCTTATCTGACTTCAATCAAGTGATTGCCTTAGATCCTAAACATGCTGATGCCTATTGGAATCGGGCAATTTTGAAAAGAGACAATGTCAGCGATCGAAATGGAGCTATTGCCGATTTCCGCAAAGCCTTGCAATTTTATCGTGAACAAGGCAAAAACAAGGATGTACAGGAAGCGATCAATGAACTGCAAAGACTAGGTGTCAATGGATAGTTTTTTCTGCCAAAATAAGGCTCGGCCATGTGTGGGGTCTAGTTGATAGTCACTGAATCCTGCCGATCGATAGGCTGCTTGGGCAACTTGATTGCCTTCGAGGACTTCCAGGGTGATTTTGCAGCAGCCGGATCTGAGGGCAATTTCTTCGGCTTTAATTAAAAGTTTTTTAGATAGTCCTTGGCCTCGGTAGGGCTGAGAAACCATTACGTCATGGATGTTTAGTAGTGGTCGACAGGCAAAGGTAGAAAAGCCTTCGATGCAGATCAATAAACCGGCGGTGACTCCATCGACTTTGGCGAAAACTACGTGGGTTTGATCGCGCTGGTGCAGTTCTTTTGCCAGGTTGTCTTGGACATGTTGAGTTAGTGTTTCACCGCCGCCCATGGGATGTTGAGCGTATTCATTGAGCAGTCGCACTAGATCAGCGGCATGAGCAGAGAGGCTGAGGTTGGCTTCGATTATTTCGATCATAGGGACGCAATATATTTTTTGTTATGATGACACAGCCCATTGATTAAATTGTATAGGAATTTTGGGTTTGATGAATAACAAGATAATTTATAGGTTCTGCAGTTTGCTTTTATTGGCCATGATTTTGATCGGCTGTCAAAACAAAATCAACACCCCAACCAAGCCATCATCACCAAGTGCTAAAGTAACAAGTGAAAACACCGCCCCAACAACCACCGAATCTGCTACCTTACCACCAGTAGCTCCCGGCTGGCGAAGATTTCTGTTTACCGGCATCACCATGGATTTTCCGCCTGCTTACTTGGTGAGTAGCGAGGAAGCTAAGAATCGATGGGAAGATCTGACCGCTTTGGGTATGGAAGAACAATCGATCGCCGCCCTCCTAGAAAAATTCGTGGCTCCAGCTAAAATATTCGCGGTTGATAAAACCACGATCAACAACAAATTTGTCACCAACATGATGATTTTGATCGATAATGGCAGCAAAGCAAAAAGCCTGGATGACTATGGAGCCACTGCGGCTCAAGAATTAACTACAGAATGGCAAATTCAGAAACAAGAAAAGGTAGCCGATTTGCCAACGGCAACGCTACGCAAACAACTGCGCATCTCCGCCGTTAGTAAGGATGCCGCAAAGCCAGTGAGTTTAGTGGCCTATCTGGCCAGCAGCAAAGGCAAGTATTGGTTAACTATTTTCACTACAGCGACCGATCGGCTAGATAAACAACTGCCAGAATTTGATTCGATCGTCAAATCAATCCACCTCGATTGAACTCAGGATTTCTACGGATCATTGTAAATCAGCCATACAAAATATTAGTGAATCCACCTAGGCCAATCTTGTAGTCTAGAAATTATATTGGAGACAAACCTGGGTCGCCCTATTACTTCGTGCTGGCAATGAACAACAATGATCGAAAAGAACAAGAGCTGCGAGCACGCGAACAAAAACTCGAACAGCGCGCGCTAGAATTAAGACTCCGAGAACTAGATGCCGAGATTAATCCTCGCTCAGTACCGTTCTATCCGACTCAAAAAGACCAAGACCAAAAGTTAACAAGGACTCTAAAGCAAGACCTCGTAAACGTTGCCAAGTTTTCTGGTCTGTTTTTGGGTGGTGTTGCCGTAGTCTATGTCTCTCAATGGTTAGCCTGGATCACAGTGTTTGCTTCCGTTGCTGCCGCAGGCTACTTTTGGTTTAAATTTCGCTCCAACAATTCCAAATAATTCATCTACCCAGTAATTAATATGCTTGATACTACCGTTAAAACCAATCGCTTTTTACAAGACCTAGAGCGCGTGGCTAAAGCCCGCCGGGAAGTGGCTAACTGCTTGCAGCAAATGGCCAAGAAATTAGAGCAGGCCGAAACCGCAGCTAAGACTGGTTCTGGAGAACTAGGGTTCGATCGAGACTTAGTAGACCTGAACAAAGCCAGCAGCAGTCTTCAGCAGGGCGTGTTTCGCCTGATGGTATTAGGAGATATGAAGCGGGGCAAAAGCACCTTTTTAAATGCTCTGATTGGCGAAAATATCTTGCCCAGCGACGTAAATCCTTGCACTGCATTATTAACCGTGTTGCGCTACGGGACAGAGAAGAAAGTAACCGTGCATTTCAAAGGCGATAAGCAGCCAGAAAACCTGGATTTTGAGAGCTTTAAAGCCAAATACACGATCGACCCCACCGAAGCCAAGGCACTAGAAGAAAGCAACAAGTTAGCGTTTCCCGATGTAGACTACGCGGTGGTGGAATATCCCCTAGACCTGCTCTCGAAAGGCATTGAAATTATTGATAGCCCCGGCTTGAACGATACCGAAGCCCGCAATGAGTTATCCCTAGGTTATTTGAACAACTGTCATGCCGTGTTGTTTGTGCTCAGCGCTTCTCAACCCTGTACCTTAGGCGAACGTCGCTATTTAGAGAACTACGTTAAAGACCGTGGCTTAAGCGTTTTCTTTTTAATCAATGCCTGGGATCGAGTACAGCAATCTTTGATTGATCCTGATGATGCCGCAGAGCTAGCCTCGGCTGAAGCTAAGTTACATCGGGTGTTTAAGACCAATTTGGCCGAATATTGTAAGGTTGATGGCCATGATATTTATAGTGAGCGAGTATTTCCGCTCTCTTCGATCGGTGCTTTGCGGCGGCGATTAAAAAATATCAATGCTGACTTAGATGGCACGGGTTTCCCACCATTTATTGATGCTCTGAATACCTTTTTGACCCAAGAACGAGCAATTTCTGAACTCCGTCAAACTCGGATTATTGCCAAACAAACTTGTACTCATGTTAGTGAGGCGATCGAGCGCCGGATTCCTTTACTGGAGGCTGATGTCAATGAACTAAAAGCCAAGATTGTAGCGATCGAACCGCAGTTTGTGGAGCTGCAAAATATCCGTGATGAATTCCGTGATGATATTCGCCGAGTGCGCGATCGGCAGGCTAGAGAGACGGCGGATTCTTTCCGCACTTATCTGTTTACGTTGGAGAGTACCTTTGATGCTGACTTCAAGCCTTATTTACCATCCGAGATGAGCTTCTTGGATTTTATGAGTAACGATAAGCGGGAACAGTTTAATTTGGCTGCACAGAAAGGTTTTCAGCAGTATATCAATGACAAATATGCCGCTTGGACTTTATCTGCACAAAAGGATCTAACTACAGCTTTTGCGGAATTATCCGAAAGAGCCAAAACTCGGGGAGTGGATTATCAAAAGATCACTGCCCAAATGGCTGAAAAGCTCACTGGCAATATTCACACCCGCACAAACTTGCTAGAAGAGGACAGCAATCCAGCTTGGGCAAAATGGGCGATCGGCTTGTTCTCTTTGGCTACTGGTAATTTGGCCGGAGCAGCCTTGGCGGTTAGTGGGTTTGATGCCAATGGCATCCTTTTGAACCTGTTTACGACTGCTGGGATTGCGATTATCTTTGGTTCACTGTTAGGACCGATCGGAATCTTGGCTGCTGGTTTGGCGGTGGCTGGTTTCCAGATTGATCGGGCACGGAGCTATTTTGCCAGCGCGATTAAAAAGGAACTGGTCAAACGCTTGCCAGATGTGGCCAGGGAACAGTGGCAGCCTGTATACAGTGCTGTGCAAGAATGTTTCGATGCCTGCGAGAAACAAGCTATCTCGCGGATTAATGACGACATTACTGCCCGTAAGACCGAGTTAGATCAACTGGTTAAGCAAAAAGAATCTCGTGAGATCGATCGGGTGGCGGAAGTTGCCAGATTGCGCCAGTTTGAACAAGATGTGGTTAAGGAATCTGAGTTGATCGAAAATATTTATCAGGGTTTCTTGGCTGCTGAAGCTTAAAACTAATGATGATGGTGTTTGTTCCTAGATATGATGTTTTAGGTAATCAAAATCACCCATTAATCTGGACATATTTGGTATTATCACCATGCAGAGATATCTAGAATCTACATTGTAGGGTGGGCAATGCCTATTAACTAGTATACAACGCTATCTCCTAATGTGATATGAAATCGATAGCGCAAAATTTATTGATGTGGTGGGCAATGCCCACCCTACAACTACCGGTTTTATTTCAATGACCACTCAGCTCTCCCATCTACAGAATGCTTTGGAACTAATGGAGATTCCATCGGACTCTAGCATCGCGATCGATCTGCAAACTGCCGCCGATCGACTAACTCGTAGTAATTATCAAATCGCTGTTTTTGGGGCATTTAACCACGGTAAATCTACTTTACTAAATGCCATCTTAGGAGATAAGACTCTCCCAATCGACCTGATTCCCACTACGGGCGGCGCAATTAAGGTGGTTTATGGCGAAGAAATTAGAACTACGATCAATTTGACTACTGGTAAGGTGGTGAGCCAGCTTGGGTCAGATCTATTAACTGAGTTTGCGATTTTAGATGACGATCGACGGATGCGTGATGACATCCAAAAAATTGAAGTGAGCTATCCGCATCCTTTACTACAAATGGGTGTGGAGTTAATTGATTTACCGGGCACCAACGATCGAGCAGAACAAGATATCTTTGTGCGATCCCAAATCTTAGCGGCAGACTTGGTAATCTATGTTCTCGATACCCGCAAGTTGATGACCTTAGCTGAGCGAGAGCATCTGCGCGACTGGTTGGAACAACGGGGCATGAAAACCGTGGTGTTTGTAGCCAATTTTATGAATATGCTGGAACCAGAAGAACGCCAGCATGTACAACAGCGCATGCGGTTTGTGGCGGAGAGCTTTCGATCAGAGATTCCCGCTGGGATCAGTAACCTCTATCAAGTTGATGCTCTCCCGGCTTTACGAGCAAGGCTGAAAGGTGATGACAATTTGCTACATAGCTCTGGGCTACCTATGTTTGTTTCGGCGTTGCAAATGATTTTTGAGAGTCAGCAAAGTGAGATGATTAATCTCCGCCAACAGCTTTTGCCACCGATCGCCAGCCAAATCACTAGCTTGCTGCACCAAAAAATTGAGTTATTGACCCAAGAAGTAGAAACCCTGACAGCTAAACAAACTAAAGAAATACAGCTCAAAGAACATGCCAAAAAGCTCATTCAAGCAGGCTGGAATCAGAGTCTCCAAGATCTGGAGAAATGGCTACACTTGCCGACGTTAATCAATACTTATCAAGTAACAATGATTTTGGCACTACAGCAAGCTGGCTTTGCTGACTGGGAACAGGTTAATATTATGACCAAGCTGCAAAATTATCAGGTAGAAATAAATAATTGGCTGTTAAAGCTCTCTGATTTTTATGACGATGTTCCCACAACCGTTCCTTTATATCTGACCTGTCCAGAACCACCGGAGGTGGAGCTGGTGAAGGCTAATAACACTGGTTCTACTTTGGATCAGGTGACACCTACTGCGCTTGCTACTGGTTTAGGCTGGATGTTCGGCGGACCGATCGGAGCCGCCGTAGTTGGGGGCGCAAGCATTTTAGTTAATAAGGTTGGGGGCAGTGATAAAGCAACGCCAGCTAAAGTAAATTCTGAGTTATCTGCTTATGTGGAGGCCACCGAGGATTATCTCTGTCGGCTGAATTTGGAGACAATGGCCAATATGCAAGACTATCGATCGAGAGCCAATTTCTCTATCTATTGTCCCACCACAGCCCAGTCATCGATAGAATCACCACAAAGTCTGAAGCTAGTGGCTCTTCAGACTTGTTTAATAAACTTGCAATCTTGAAATTCACAACTTATCTATCAACAAACACACTTGACAATTGGAACCTAATCGCTAACACTGTTGACGGCTGACTGACTTTTGAGGATCGATCGATGACATGGACACGCCGTCACGTATTGGGTTTAGCAGACTTTACCACTGCTGAATATGACATTGTGCTCCAAACCGCTGCCAGCTTTAGTGATGTGCTATTGCGCCCCATGAAAAAAGTCCCAGCTTTACAAGGGCGAGTTGTCACCAATTTATTCTTTGAATCTTCTACCCGCACTCGCAGCAGCTTTGAATTAGCCGCAAAGCGTCTCTCGGCAGACGTGATGAACTTTGCCGCTGCTACTTCCTCGATTACCAAAGGTGAGACTATTCTGGATACTGCCAAGACTTATCTGGCGATGGATACTGATCTGATGGTGGTACGTCATCAGCATTCGGGAGTGCCCCAAGCGATCGCCGATGAAATGGATCGTCTAGGTGTACAAGTAGGAGTGCTAAACGCCGGAGATGGTCAACATGAGCATCCTTCTCAGGGTTTATTAGATCTGTTTACGATCTGTGAGGTGCTAGATGCCAGCAAGCCGCGTAGTGAGTTGCTAGCAGGCAAAAAGATTGCGATCGTCGGGGATATTTTGCACTCACGGGTAGCTCGATCGAATATTTGGAGTCTCACCACCTGTGGTGCTGAGGTGCATTTGGCGGCACCGCCTACTTTGCTACCCAAAGAATTTGCCGATTTCTGTGAGGCAGAACCCCACCGTAAACTATTTATTCATTGGCAACTAGAACCAGCGATCGTTGATGCCGATTTTGTGATGACCTTGCGGCTACAAAAGGAGCGGATGTCTCAACATTTGTTGCCCAGTCTGCGAGAATATCATCAGGCTTTTGGTATTAACCGCGATCGGCTACAGCTCTGTAAACCCGATGTAAAAGTAATGCACCCTGGCCCCACTAATCGCGGAGTGGAAATAACTTCCGATGTAATGGATGACCCGGTAATGAGCCTAGTAAGTAAGCAGGTTCACAATGGTATTGCAATTAGAATGGCGTTGCTATATCTGATGGGGAATCTGAAAAACTAGTGCTGAGCCTGACATTTGCAACGACCAGCTCAAAATTTGCGTTTCCAAATCACAGAACGATACTGCTATGGTTTGATTTTGTTGATTAGCTGCACCAGCTTCGCATTGAGGATCACGTAGGCCGGTTCGGTAAAGTGCAATTCATCCGATCGATATTGCTTCAACATCATGCCCTGACTATCGGCGAGTAAAGAGAAAGCATCAAACACCATGGTTTTGTCGTTGGCTAAGGTAGCAATGTAAGCATTGGTTTCTTTGACGGCCTTGCCTATGTCATCTGACCAGAAGGGTTTGCGGGGCAGTGGTACTTCCCCAGCCGGAAGCACAGTAGTTAAGATCACTGTTGCGCCGAGCTTTTTAGATTCTTCGACAATTTGCTTGATGTTTGCTTGACAATCAGTGACGATCGATTGCCTGCGTTCCGGAAACAAGGCCACAGTTTTTAGATCGTTGATGCCCACCTGCACAACGACTACATCGGGTTTTAAGGGGCGGACATGCTCCGAAAATCGCTGGATGGTTTGGATCGATGTCTGGGAGGAAATGCCTCGGTTAATAAATTCGTAGCCATTAACCTTGGGTGCTGTCCAACTGGCAGCTCTGGAGTCTCCAAAGAAGACTACTCGCACTGGCCGTTTACCAGCAACTTCTTGGGGTTTTGTGGGGTAATATTTGAGACCGATCGGATCTAAGCGTGTTTCGTTCAGCTCAATATAATATTTCTTTGCTTGATTAAACAGAGAGAAGTTAACAAATATCGAACCTCCGATCGTTGCCAACATAAATGTGTTTAAGACAACAAAACGTTTGCTTAATTTCATATATTTCAGATGGATTTTACTCTATCCAACATTTTAGCAAACAGAATATCAACAAATCAGAGTAGAGATGACTTATTGAGCATTGCAATCAACAATGAGTTTATTGGAAATAATGAATTAGGCTGAAATGAAATTATTTGCTCAGATCAAAGTGATGATCTAAGTCCTTGTAAGCCTTTCCAGAATTCATTAACCCGTTGGGATATTGTTGCATCCTTAGTTTCAGTGAGCAATTTTTCCTCGGCTAAAAAATCCTCAAAAGAGGAGCCAATATGGGGATTATTCTTAGTCATTTGCTGCCTCCGGATATAATTGGTGATCAAGCAGTGATTAACTTGCGGACTGATAATCGATCGCTTTCTTGGAGTGGTTCAATACTTTCAGCAGGTAAAGTCACTACGCTGACAAAAACTCCTGCTGCCGTATAGATCTCCAGCACACAGCCCTCTTCTCCTGATCGATCGACAACATAATCCTGAAGAATGGCGATATCTCCAGCAGCAATTTTGAGCTCCGGGAAATTACAATTGATAACCACTTCTTGAAATAAATTGAGTTTCATTTCAAGTGTCAGTGGTAATTCAACATTAAGATGAACAGCTATAGTGCGACACGCCACCAGCGTCAAAAAACACATTAGGTTTTAGACGATAGTATTTATTTTCTATTTCCTGTGATTGCTCATCGTATGGATGGCTAAGCACTTCTTGCAACTCTTTGACTAAGGTGTAGTCACCCTGCATGGCTTGTTGGTAGGCGGGAACAACCAACCACTCTCGCCATGTATATTTTGGGTTAGTCTGTTTCATCTTTTTTGAGATCTCAGCCAGATTGCCGTCGTTCCTAACAAGGTCGCACCAGCTTTGTAGCCAAGATTGCCATTGCTCATCGAGTTGTTGTGAAGTCTCAACGTAGAAGCTCTTTTTCAATGCTGAGATATCGTCTGGTATATGAGATAACTCCCGAAAGAAAATGGTGTAATCCACCTTTGAGTAGAGCATTAACTCCAATAGTGCCTTAAATAAGGTCGAGTTATATTCAGTCAGGCCAAGTTTGGCAGCCCACATTTTTTGGATTTGGTTTTCCATCGCTTTTGCGAAGTCATGGCCTAATTGGTCGAAGTGTTCTAAAGCTTCGGCATCCTCTACGAGTAGCGGCCTCAAAGCTGTTAAAAACATCCGATAATTCATTTCTGCGGCGATCGGCTGATTGAAGAATGAAAAGTGTTTACCACCACCAGTCCAAGGTTGAAACCCAGGGTCAAAAGATTCACAAAACCCAAATGGTCCATAGTCGAGGGTAAAGCCACCAGCGGCGCAGTTGTCACTATTAAAATTACCCTGGCAGTAACCAACACGTTGCCAATTGGCCACCAGTGCAGTGAGACGTTGACGAAATAGCTTCGCCAACTCAACGACTCGATCGGCAAAAACAAGGTTTTGATTAATGTCGCTTTTGTATTCTCGCTCAATTAAATGCGACACGATCATGCTTAACTCTTCTAATGCTCTTGGATGAGCATTGCTGCGAGCGCGACGGGCAAATAACTCTAGCTGACCAACGCGCAAAAAGGAGGGTGCCACACGAGTTGAAATAGCCACGGGATTGGCCACCAAAATATCAGGGTCGATCGAGTGGGAGTCTTGAGCATACCAAGGTCGTGTAACGGTTTCAGATTTAGAAACATACAGTGTTAAAGAACGCGCTGTTGGCACACCTAAAGCCTGCATATATTCTTGCGCCAGAAACTCACGCACACTTGAACGTAGGACTGCGCGCCCATCGGCACCACGACAATAAGGCGTTGGGCCACCACCTTTCAATTGCATTTCCCAACGCTGGCCATTGATTATTCCTTCAAATACAGATATCGCCCGACCATCGCCATAACCATTACCAGTACCAAATGGACATTGTTGGATATATTCGGTGCCATAAATCGACAGTGCATAGCCAGTAGCCCAGCCAACCTGTCGCATCGGCTCACGCACAGGAGAAATATCACCATAAAATACCTGGCGAAATTGTTCATTAAACGCCAGCTCGTCGCTCAACCCAAGTTCTTTAAAAAAAGTGCTGCTATGGGTTACATATTCTGGTCCTGCAAGCGGTGTCGGTGTTACAGGTACGAAATGACCAGAGAAAACCTGTCGGGCACGGCGATCGTCA
>JANOXZ010000320.1:0-11847 GCA_031418695.1 Synechococcales cyanobacterium VAR_35_metabat_10 | reverse complement strand
CGAGCGTTATTCTCACGTGATGCACATTGTCAGCAATGTGGTGGGTGAGCTGGCTCCCGATAAAACGGCGTGGGATTTACTAGAAGCCTGTTTCCCGGCGGGAACAGTCAGCGGCGCACCCAAAATTAGAGCGATGGAAATTATCCACGAACTAGAGGGCTGTCGGCGCAGCTTATATTCTGGGGTATATGGCTACTACGACTTTGAGGGTCAGCTAAATACAGCGATTACTTTAAGGACAATGGTAGTTCGATCGACTGAGGCTGGCCATGAAGTGTCGGTACAGGCCGGTGCAGGGCTGGTGGCGGACTCTGATCCGGTAACGGAGTACGAGGAGACGCTAAATAAGGCGAAGGGGCTGTTGGAAGCGATTAAATGCCTAAGTTGATCGATAATTTACCGAGCTGTCTTGGTCAATAGATAGATACCCACCCCAACACCCAGCATATTTGGAATCCAACCTGCAAAGAAAGGTGATAAATAGCCCACCTCACCCAGCGCACCCATTACGGTAATGAGAATGTAATAGCCAAAAATCATCAGCAAACTTACCCCAAAACTGGTGGCCTTGCCGCCCCGCTGTGGTCGAATCCCCACCGCTGAACCAATAATGCCAAAAATTAGACAGACAAAAGGCAGTGCCAGTTTCTGTTGAATTCTAATTTGAAAAACATTCACAGCTTTCCAATCACCCTTAGCTCTCAATACATCTAAGTAACCAATAGATTCGGTAATATTCATTTGATCTGGCTGTCGATCGGGAGCTGCAATATCTAAGGGAGTCTTGCCCAAGCTTACTTTTAAGTGCTCAAATTGGCTCTTAGTAGAGTTTTTCGATTTCGGATCAATTTCGTAAACTGTACCATTAGAAAAATCCCAGGTTTTTTTGCCAATATCCAACTTGCCAGACTTGGCATCAATCACCCGGCTGACTTCGCTTTGAGATCGATCGATCACCATTACATCAGTCATCTCTTGACCATCAAACTGGCGAGCATAGAAAAACCGTACTAAATTTTGGATCTCGCTACCGTCTTTTTGCTTTTCTTTAGTGATATCTGAATAGGTGATATTATCTTTTTTAAATGCTGGTTTTTCTTGCTTCAGCGCTCGATCCATCGTGGCAGCGGCCTCTAGTTTAGCGGCGGGGACAACTGCTTCTTGCAACACAAAGGTTAAACCAGTCACCATCAAGCTCAGTACTAAAGCCGGTACGATTAATCGATAGATACTTATCCCGGCGCTGCGCATCGCAATAATTTCACTATCCCCCGACAGTCGCCCAAAGGTCATCATGGTGGCCAGTAGCACCGACATCGGAAAAGAGTAACCAATGAACTCCGGCATAGTGAGCGCCAAAACCTTGGCTGCAATTTCTAGCGGTAGCCCCGACTGGGTGACTTGGCGAATCAACTCAAACACGCTGCCAACCGAGGTGGCGATCGACGAGAAAGCACCGACCCCAAACAAAAAAGGCAGCAAAAGCTGAATAAAAATGTATCGATCCATCACCGATAAATTTGGCAAGAAGTAATTAATAAAGCGAAATCTAGTAACCATTTTCTGCCCTGAATTTTGCCGATTCTAAAACTTAGTATTCCCGAGCGGGAATAGATCTGAATTCACCTAACATTCAATAATCTCAGGCTCTTGGCTACCCTGCACCACACCCATTTCTTGGCGAGTCTGCCACCCAGCTTGCCACTGCGATCGATCTTTCAGCGCTTTGGCATTGACCCAAAACCTTACTGTGGGGTCACAGGAAGAAACCATCTCAGCAAAGACATGGGTGCCATCGTTTTGGCGATTGATCACCTGAAAATGTCGCCAGCCCCACATTTTTTGGCAGGCCGTCCATTTGGATTGCAGCAGGTGGGGATACTTAATTTTCTTGACCATATTTTCTTGACCCCATTTTTTTGGCCGTGACTTGCGAGAATTTGTGCTATCTCTATATGGTAGATTATGCGGGCAGTCCTGAGGTTGGTGATACCTGGGAAGAAATATGTCTACGATCGGCGAACAGGGTGAAGCATTGGTAGGTGCATGGCTGGGTACAAAACAGGCCAAGGTGTTGCACTATCGCTGGCGATCGCGACAGGCCGAGGTAGATATTATTGCCGAGAAGCAGGATGGTACGCTGCTGTTTATTGAAGTCAAAACTCGCAGCGCTAAAAATTGGGATACCGATGGTTTACTGGCTGTTACGACACGCAAACAGGCCAAAATTTTGCAGGGAGCCGAGATGTTTTTGGGCTTGCACCCAGAGTTGGCCGATCGGGCTTGTCGGTTTGATGTGGCATTGGTGCGGCGAATGGCTGCTAATAAAACCTTTGTTGGTAAGACATTGGAATCAATTCGTCTAGATAATGGGGAATATCTACACCTCATTCAATATTTACCAGCAGCGTTTGACACTCTCTAAAAAAAATGGATTTACTAAGTGTCTTTGCTGGTATAAAAGTTCTTGAATCTCTTGGTGCAAAAGGTTTGCCCTTATAAAATCTCCCTCAGCAAATAATCGGAGATCCAGTACAATGTATACAAATTTACAGAATCTATAAGGAACCTTTAAGTATAGTTCCGAAGGATTAAGTATCGTTAATTACCAGGTGTGAGTTCTCAAATATGTCCAAATTCAAAGTCGGTGCGTTTTATTTAGCATTTTTAAGTCTGGCTGCAATCAGTGCTACTGTGCCAGCTTTTGCTGAACCACAAGTTATTAATCCTGCTACGGCTGCCGAAAAAGGTCTATCACAAAAAGACTTGACTGTTTCGGCTACGACTAGCGAAGTACCTACGGCAGCGGCTCCTCAGAGTGATGAAGTTACCCCTACCGATCGCAATGCCCAAATCTTGAAATCGCTCAATAAAAAATATCAGTGCGGCGTAGGAGAAATAGATAAAACTGTCTCCCGATCAGAGTTTGCTAGTAGCGTTGTAACTTGCTTAGAAGCATTAGAAGCCAAAATTGCCAAGAATCCTGGTGAAATATCTGCGACGGACATAGCACAGCTTAAAGAGATGACTAATAACTTCTTGAGTGAAGTAGGTGCGCTCAATAACCGAGTAGAAGCTGCTGAGAAAAAAGTTGCTATTCTCCAAAATGGCAGTAGTTTTTCCACTACTACTAAATTGGCAGGAGAAGTAATTGTTGGTTTGAGTGCTCTTAGTAGCCAAACTGGCACGCCTGCTACTGACACCAATAGAGGAAATATTGTAGTAACCGATCGAGTACGCCTCAACTTCGATGCCAGCTTTAGCGGCAAAGATCGTCTGCGCACCCGCTTAGAATCTCGCAACAACGTACCTTTTAATGGTGCGGCTGGTAACGGTGGTACTGGTACTAACACCACTCGCTTGGGCTGGGATGGAGACGAAGGAAATACTACTAATCTTTCGCTGTTGCAGTACACATTGCCATTCGTCAACGGTTCCAAGTTAACTTTGGATGCGACTGGTAGTGAGTTCAACGAAAATATGTACACCTTTAACCCACTGTTAGCAGCAGCAGGTACTGGTTCTTTGACCAGATTTGGTCGTTTTAACCCGGTTTATCGTCAAAGTGGTTTGGGAACAGCGGCAACTTTAGATTATAAGTTCAGTCCTAACTTTACTGGTTCGATCGGCTATGCTGTGCCTTTAGCTCCCGCTCCCGCAGCCGGTGCTGCTGGCGTAGGTATTGCCAACAACCCATCGGAAAACGCTGGGATTTTTGGTGGCAACTATTCAGCACTAGCTCAGCTTCGCTATCAGGCATCACCTAATTTTGATTTAGGTCTTTCTTATGGTCGGTCTTATCACTCTGCTGGTGCTGGCGTAACAGCAGCAACCGGTAGCGCATTTGCCAATAACCCTTTTAATGGCAATCCCACCGTTGCCAACCACTACAGCTTCTCAGCATCATCTAAGCTTTCTCCGGGCTTCGTTTTGTCGGGATGGTTGGGTTTAACTAGTGCTTCTGCCGAAACTGGCGGTCGAGTTACTGGCAATGCGGATATTTTCAACGCAGCAATCACCGCAGCTTTCCCTGATTTTGGTGGTAAGGGCAATACCTTGGGCTTTATCTTGGGTATTCCACCAACAGTTAGCAGTATCTCTTCTAACGTGGCAACTCTGGCCACTCGTTCTAACCCAGATTCGGCATTGCACTTAGAAGCTCTTTACAAAGTGAAAGTTAGTGACAATATCGATATCACTCCTGGAGTGCTGCTAGTTACTAGCCCAGAGAGTACTACTGCTGTTAAAAGAGGTAGTGAATTCGTAGGTACAGTGAGAACCACTCTCCGTTTCTAGTTCGTTGATTTTATGCACATAAAAAAGCCCTTAGTCTTTATTACCAAGGGCTTTTTTATTAACCAAACCGATAGCCAAAGCCTCGCACGGTTAGTAAATAAACTGGATGACTGGGATCTACTTCAATTTTGGATCGCAACCAGCGAATATGTACATCCACAGTTTTAGTATCCCCCATAAAATCAGCACCCCAGACCCGATCGATCAACAAGTCCCGGGAAAATACCCGACGGGGATTTTGAATAAACAAGCTAAGCAAAGCAAATTCTTTCCGCGATAAAGATACTTCTTCGCCCTTAATAGTCACCCGATACTGTTGGGGATAAATGATGATATCGCCAAACTCCACGGTTTCTTCTAGGTCAGATTCGATCGTCGCTGTCTGAGTACGCCGCAATAGGGCACGACAACGGGCGCGCAGTTCGGGTAAGCCAAAGGGCTTGGTTAAGTAATCATCAGCACCCATTTCTAAGCCTAAAACTCGATCGGCTTCTCGGCCCTTGGCGCTGAGCATTAAAATCGGTACGGCGTTGCCCTGACGACGCAAAAACTGACAAATATCAATGCCATTCAGTCCCGGCAACATGAGATCTAGTACTATCAAATCAATCTGGGTACTTTCGTCCAAATTATTGAGCACCTCGATTGCCTGATTACCATCGCTGACGGCAACTACCTGGTATCCTTCCCCGCGCAGGAACTGACTCACCAGGTCACGAATGGTTTTTTCGTCTTCTACTATTAGAATAGTAGGGCTAGAACTTGCGGCTATGGTAGGGCTATACCTCGTCATACAGATTCATAAAGTAAAGATTGGGTGGAGGTGGTTTCCCTAAGCTTGCTTGTATCATAGTTTCGTGCCGAAAGGTTAAAAATTTAACCAGCTCCTAACCTCGATCTAACTTTTTCTTAATGGTCAAAATCCTGTGAAAATTACTCAAACCGTCCTTGTCGTTGGTGGACTCCATCACCTGAGCCAGCGAGTGGTAAAGCAACTGTGGCAAAAAGGCTATCAGCCACGGTTGCTGGTAGATGCTGCGGAGTTGACGGCGGCTCGATCGATCTTTCCCCAAGGCTTAGAACTGGTGGTAGGTTCAGCGACTAATTTGACTAATGAGGACTGGCAAGGGGTGCAGTCCGTAATTTATTGTCCCGCTAAGGTTAATCAGTTAGATTTGGATGCTTTTGTGCGATCGGCTAACCCAGAGCTGCCCAACAGCAATAATCGGGAGCTGTTTGACTTCAGTACACCAGATCAGGACTTGCTGAATGCTTGGATGGCGGTGAATGATGGGGTGATGGGTGGGGTCAGTGAAAGTGGCTTACAGATCGTGAATGGTCGTGCTTTCTTTAAGGGGAATGTGTCGATCGATCGAGGCGGCGGCTTTGCTTCGATTCGCACCCAAAATTTCAATCCACCCCTAGATCTCAGTAATTATCAAGGGATTGCTTTGAAAGTCCGTGGCTCTGGTACCGGGCAGCGCTATAAGCTGTTTCTTCGTCCTTCGGAGCAATGGGATGGCATTAGTTACGGCTATTCTTTTGATACCAATGCCAATTCTTTTACCGATTTGCGGATTCCGTTTAGTAACCTGATGCCGGTGAAACGCGCCAAGATTGTGAACGATGCGCCGCCGTTGGAACGTCGTCAGGTGTCTTCGATTCAAATTATGCTCAGTAAGTTTGAGTACGATGGCGGCCTGAATCCTAGTTTTCGGCCAGGGGAGTTTGAGCTGGAATTATGTTCGATCGGGGCTTATGGCGATCGGACTTTGCCTCAGTTAATTGTGGTGGCTCCGATCGCTGAAACCGAGGGTAATGTTGCCCAGGCTCTGGCCGGTAGCGTGCGCCCTCATACGCTGCTGCATCCGATGGTGGTGGTGGATGCTCCCGGTGGTCAAGAGTTAGATTTTAGTCTGACCAAGACTCCCAATGGTGCAGTAAGTAGCTCTGATCTAGCGGAACTCTGTGTGCAGCTCTTGAATATTCCCGAAGCTTGTCAGCGCACAATCAATGTTCAGGAGTATGGTCAACTGGGTGTCAATAATTGGTCGGCGATGGTAGGGAAATTAAATTAACTAGTTTGGCGGTAATTCACTCATTCCAACTAAGATTCTATGCCATTCTCATCGTATTAGTAACTCCAATTGTGTTTTGGAAATTTCGATTCTATGGGCATTCGTGGGCACCTACAAGGGGATGCCCACGAATGGGATTTAATTTATGGGAAACCATCAAATCTACATTTTGCTGATGATGCGTTGGAGAATTTCTAGACCACTCAAAGCCTGCCAACCAAATAGACCCATAATAGTTACGTTGATACCAATGTGACCATAGCGCGCCCAGTCTTGACCCTTCTGCATATAAGGAGTCAAAGAAGCCGAGATGGCAATCAAAACAGTCATGCCTAGACCCGCCAATAAATGTGGGCCAACGAACAGCTTGCCATTATTGATATAAGTTACCGTAATAGCCCCGATCGAGCCCAACACCATCAGCGCCAAAATAATCGAACCAATTTTGTGGTGGCGGTCATTATACTTACCCTTAATCAATTCTTTGCGTACCTCGGGGGTGGCCGATCGAGTGCGCCGAATCTGCACACCCAAATACATCGCATAAATACACATGCCCAGTAGTACCCACATCAGGGGTGGATGGACAAAATTTAAATAGGGTTTGACCTCAGGAGCGAAAAAATCCATTGTCTCTCTGTATAATTGCGATAGTTAACATTTGTTTATCGAAATTAGCACACTTTCTTCGTGGTAACAGGCATGATCAGCAACAAACTTCGGCAGGAATCAATTCAAGCGGCGCGGTTTGGGGAAAAAGAACGATTGACCGCGTTGTTGGCCGAAGGAGCCGATGTAGACTGTCGAGATGAGAGCGGCACTACCGCATTGATGTTTGCTGCTAAGCAAGGATTTGCCGAAATAGTTGAGCTGTTGTTGGCCAAAAAAGCCGATGTGAATTTAGCCCGGGGCAAATTTGGCACTACTGCCCTCATGTTGGCGGCGGCCTCTGGTCACGTTGATATTGTGCAGCTCTTATTAAGTCATCAGGCCATCCCCAACGCCTTAAATAATGATGGCAGTACGGCTCTCATGGCCGCTGCGCTAGCTGGTTCTCCCGAGATTGTGCAGATGCTGCTCACTGCTGGTGCTGAGGTGAATGCGATCGATCAAGATCAAGATACCGCACTCAATATTGCCATTATTAAAAACTATGTTGCCATAGTAGATTTACTCCTTTCTGCTGGGGCTGATCCGAACTTAGTTGGTAAGCAAAAGCGCACACCTTTACTTTTAGTCCCTGCTCCTGGTGATGTGCAGATGATTAACAGTCTGATTAAAGCTGGTGCCCAGGTCAATGCCCAAGATGCTGAAGGCAACACTTTTTTGTTAAATGCTGCCGAACGAGGTTATACCCCATCAATTTTGGCCTTGCTGCAAGCTGGAGCGGCGATCGATATTCCCAATCAAGAGGGCTGGACACCTTTGTTGGCCGCAGCAGCAGCAGGTCATGGGCAGATTGTGCAGCTTTTGCTGGCTCAAGGAGCAGATCCTAATGTGGCGACTCAAGAGGGCGATACGGCACTCCATTTAGCCGCAGTGGAAGGTCATCACGAAGTGGTGGCAGCTTTGAAGGCTGCGGATAGCAATGCTACCAATGCTTTAGGTGATACTCCCTTGCTCTTAGCCGCTCTCCATGGCCATCGGTTAGTAGTAGAACAGTTATTACCCCTAATTGATCTCAGTCGCCATCGCCAAGGAGATAAAGCTTTGACTGTGGCTGGGTTAGCGAAGCATTACCCCGTGGTCGCTGTATTATTACGAGCCGGAGTGAATCCAAATATTTTGGTACATCAAGAGCAGTCTTTGCTGGTAGTGGCGATCAAAAAAGATAATCCAGACTTGGTGCGGCAGCTCATTGCCTATCATGTAGATTTAAACCACCAAGACAAAACTGGTGCCACGCCTTTAATGTGGGCTGCCAACCAGCGGCGGGTAGAAATTATTGAAATTTTAATGGCTTCTGGAGCCGATCTTACTATTCGTAACCAGGGTGGACTGAGCGCTGCCGATATTGCCAAACTCAGCGGCAATCGAGCCACGATCGCCTGTTTTGCGGCATCCTAAACCAAAAACAGGATCTTTGGTAATTACTAGAGATTTCTTCAATTCTAAAACAGTGGCAAAATCAAAGTAACAAAGTAATAGACAAAAGGAGCCGTAAAAATATAACTGTCAGTTCGATCGAGCATTCCCCCATGACCAGGAATCAACCCGCTAGAATCTTTCACCCCGGCATCGCGCTTCATCAAAGACTCCGTCAAGTCGCCAACCAACGTCGAACAGCCAATCAAAATCCCCATGATTAGACCACTGACCAGCCACTGATGCCATTGCAAATAATATGCTCCAACTACGCTCATCAAAGTACTAGAAACCAGTCCTAACACTGCTCCTTCTAGAGTTTTCTTAGGGCTGATCGCCGAAAGCTTTGTTCTACCTAAAGATTTACCGAACATGTATGCCCCAATATCTGCCGCCCAAATACACATAAAAACCAACAGCGTATTAGACAGCGTCGGTGGTAAATGTTGCCAATCAGACCAGCTCGTTGGCCAATAGCCATAAAAGGGCAAATTACCAGTTGGTTGCATTCCCACCCGTAACCGCACCCAATAGCTGGGCAAATAACCACCGTAAAACAAACCCAAAATGGAAGTAGAAATATCGGCGATCGAGACCATCTTGGGGGCAAACAACATGGCAAAGCAGACAATAATTCCGGCAATAGGAAAGATGGTGTCAGCAAATGCTGGGAACAGCGCTGTGATAACTAATAATACTTGGCTCAACACCAACGTCGTTTTGATCGCAGGCTGAAATCCCTTCGCTAACACAAGCTGAAAATATTCTTGCTGACCCAAAAAAACTGCTACGCACAGCCCGAGGGTAAAGTACCAGCCACCTAAGAACAATATTCCCAAGGCTAAAATGATTGCCACGATGGCACTGAGCAAGCGAGATAAAGACATTGGTACTTCGATCGAGTACCTTAGATTTTAACCAAATTTTTACCATTCGCATCAAATTTAGCTTTTGGTGCCATTTTGGTCAGGCTTTAAGTTATGTCCTTGGCTATTTCGCAGTCTTCATCTATCAGTAGATTATTTTCTGCAGCTACCGATAAATTTCCTAACAAATTAGAGATGACAAAAGGCAAATGAGCACCTCTTAAGCCTCTGGCTAATCGCTGGTCGCTGTCGGGGTATAGTACAAATAACGGATATAGCCGATCGCTCCCTTCAGTCATAATTTGCCGATAGTAATTGGGGCGATGCCACTCATAATCGCAGTCCAAAATCACCTGAGTTTGCCGCCAGCGCCCCAGCAACCCCGAAAAATGTTCATCAGGGCGCTGAATCAACACAATGATTTCGCCGCCCATTTTGATTTTCCACTCTGGGTCACAGAGTAAATAAGCCAAATCACAGGGCAAAACCACAGAGCCACTGCCCCGAATTTTCACCGCAGGCAATGGCAGAGTCATAATACTTTCGCGCGATCGGCGGATGCTGGGCACCATTTCCATGTAGGGGCGGTGCTGCTGCAAGAGCAGCATCGCCATTTCATGATTGCTATACTCCACGAGGAGAGTTTCGTAAATATCTGAAGCAGTTAAGCCAGTCATTAAGCCAGTTTTTCAAATACCTTGAACATGGGCAGGTACATCGAAAGCAAGATTACCGCTACCATCCCTGCTAGGAATACCATCATGATTGGCTCCAAAACACTGGTGAGAGCCTTAACAGCCTGTTCTACTTCATCTTCATAAAAGTCAGCCACCTTCATCATCATCGCGTCGATTTCACCGGTTTCTTCGCCAATGCTGATCATTTGAATTGCCAAAGGAGGGAAAACGCGCTCTCTTTGTAGAGCCAAGCTGAGCATTCCACCCTGCTGTACTTCATACTTAGATTTTTCGATCGCGTTAGCAATTACCTGGTTGCCAGCAGTATCTCTTACAATGTCTAGTGAGCTGAGAATTGGTACACCTGAGCGAGTCAGAGTACCAAAAATGCGACAGAATCTAGCCACGGCTGATTTTTCGTTCAAATCACCCACGATCGGCATTTTCAAAAATAGGCGATCCATAGTTACTCGGCCTACCTTGGTTTTGTAGTACTGACGATAGCCAAAGGTAACCGCCACAATTACAGCAATTGGAATCACCGCCATCCAACTGGTAAGTATTTCACTAATTTTTAACATGAACAAAGTTAGCTCTGGTAATTCAGCACCCAAATCTTTAAAGATTTTGCCAAAAATTGGAATCAAGAAAATGGTCATCGCCAAGAATACTAGGGTAGCTAAAATACCTACTGCAATTGGGTATGCCATTGCTCCCTTGATTTGGTTTTTTAGTCTGGCCATGTCTTCTAGCACTTTAGCTAGGCGGTTGAGCACTTCATCTAGTACCCCGCCCACTTCACCAGCTTGAATCATGCTTACATACAAATTATCAAAGCATTCGGGCTGACGACGCATTGCATCGGAAAGATTCATTCCCTGTTGAACATCTAGGCTGATCATGGAGAGAGCTTTTTTTAACCGGGGATTAGCAGATTGTTCACCTAAAATACTCAAGCAACGCACCATTGCTACTCCGGCATTTACCATCGCGGCAAACTGTCGTGAAAAAACTGCTCTATCTTTAACACTGACAGGACTTAAGGCCGCTTCAATGTCTTGGACATTGATTTTAGTGAGTTTGGTCAGATCAAAACCTTTTTCTTGACGGACATTTTTGACGAACTGATATTTTTGTTTGAGTTGGGTTTGGGCAACTTTTGCCGATTTGGCAGAAATTTTCTCGTGGCGGGTGTTACCGTGGTTGTCCCGGACTTCAGCAATAAATGTAGGCATGATTCAAATTGGATTGTAGTACTTATAAGGAACAGGACAATTTTGGGCAAGTTAGCGGCGGCCGTTGACCAGTGCTGGATTAGTAGCAACCAGTCGTTCTAATTCATCTGGTTTAGCAGCCTTGGTCATGGCAGATTCCAGACTGATCGAACCATTACGTACATAGTTGGCCAAAGTGGTTTCTAGGGTATTCATGCCCAGTTTGCCCCCGGTTTGGATAGCACCATACATTTGGGCGGTTTTGCCTTCCCGAATGAGGTTGGCGATCGCTGGAGTCACAATCATGATTTCTTGTGCCAGCACACGGCCATATTCACCGGGCTTAGGATTCTTCTTCTGCACCAAGCACTGGCTGAACACGGCAATCAGCGAGTTGGAGAGCTGCGCGCGGATTTGGGGCTGTTGCTCAGGAGGAAATACATCTAGCATCCGATCGACGGTTTGGGCAGCGGAGCTAGTGTGCAAAGTACCAAAAACCAAGTGACCTGTTTCAGCGGCGGTAATGGCCAAGCTAATAGTTTCTAGGTCACGCATTTCTCCCACCAAAATTACGTCGGGGTCTTCCCGTAGAGCAGCACGCAAGGCGTTACTAAAGCTCTTGGTGTCTTCG
>JANOXZ010000319.1:0-5356 GCA_031418695.1 Synechococcales cyanobacterium VAR_35_metabat_10 | reverse complement strand
ATTTGAGGTTTTTACTTACAACATAAATACTCCTGAGCACAATACTTTTAATGCTCAGTGGTTTGCCAGCAAATCTACTGCTAACTATTATCTCAACAACAATTCCGCAGAAATCGCTGCTTTGATTCGTCAAGATCAAATAGATATTTTAGTAGACGTAGATAGCATTACTTCTAGTATCACCTACGAGGTCATGGCTCGCCGATCTGCTCCAGTTCAAGTGACTTGGCTGGGTTGGGATGCCTCTAGCTGTCCAGAAATCGATTACTACATTGCTGACCCACAAGTCTTGCCCGCCGATGCTCAATCATATTACAGCGAAAAAATTTGGCGGTTGCCTCAAACTTATTTAGCCGTGGATGGTTTTGAGGTAGGGACTGCTACTTTATCTCGATCGAGCCTAAACATCCCACCAGATGCAGTGATTTACTTCAGCGCCCAAAAAGGCTACAAGCTTAATGCCACCAATATTTTGGCGCAAATGCAAATAGTGCAACAAGTGCCTAATAGCTATTTGTTAGTCAAAACCCGGATGGATGAAGATACTGCTCTACGCCTATATCAATCTCTGGCCGCAGAGGCTGGCTTGGAATGGTCAAGAATTCGCTTCTTGGGCGAAGACCCCAACGAAATGACCCATCGCGCCAATTTACAGATCGCTGATGTGGTCTTGGATACCTTTCCATACAACGGCGCAACTACTACATTGGAAACCTTGTGGCTAGGAATTCCGATGGTGACTACTAAGGGTGAACAATTCGCCGCCAGAAACAGCTATGCCTTTATGACCTGCGCTGGGATTACTGAGGGCATTGGGGAGTCGATCTCCGAATATATTGAGTGGGGGGTTAAGCTGGGTGTCGATCGGACTCTGCGTCAACAAGTAGCTACCAAACTCTTAGTAGCACGCTGGACATCCCCACTATGGAACGCTCATGACTTCACCTTAGAGATGGAAAAAGCCTATGAACAAATGTGGCAAATCCATCAAGCTTAGCCTTCACCGGCTAGCTGTGACAGCAACCAATCGGCCACTGGCTCACCATCTTTGCGTTTTAGAACAATTTCTACGGTCTGCACTTCGCGGGAACCGACTGGTGCGGGCTTTTTGTTGAAAGTAATGCTGTAATCTGCCGGATCTTCGCTGCGCTCTTTCAGCCAATCTTGGACTTTAATGCTGGCAAACATGGCCTGTCCATCTTGAAACATCCGCGAAACCTGCAATTGGATGTTGTAAGGGGTATGTCTACTCATATTCCTGATTCTCTGGTTGAGATGGGTCTAGGCTGATTCTAATCGATAATGAAGCGGCGACTTCACAAATCTTGAAATTGCTGCGGATCGTTTCAGGATTGCTATATGCATCTACTCTTAAAATGTCACTGCATAATCTAACTGACGCTTGATTTCGTCTCTTGATCGATCAATACCTATAGCAAAAGTTGCCAATCCTCGCTCTGGAACTACTCCCGATCTCAGCCTTTCAAATATATGCTCGATGTCTTGGTTACTAATTTGCATGTTTCATTAATCCAGATAAACTTAATTGATGTGAATTGACTTGATTATCGAAATACAACAGATCTCAAAATGTTAGTTGCATCTGTAACAATAATCATGGCCACGAATAGAAATACTTCCACAAGAACGGCAAGTATTACATGTGTTGATACGATCAATTAAGTCATCATTCGACTGCGATTCAAGATCGAAATCTGAATTTTGAATTGCTAACTCTTCCAGTTCAGGTGTAGAACCAGCTATTTTACTATGCGGAAGTTCTAGCTCTACTACATCTGGCTGTAGAACATCAGAGAAATTCTGTGGCTTGACAAGTGTGATAATTGCTTTGACGTAATGGCTACCACTCTTTGATGTTTCTACTCTGATTGAGAAAGGCAAATATGCTAAATAGTCTCGCCACTTATTATCAAACTCTCTCTTCCTACGAGAACCTCCCAAAATATGATTAACTTCTGATTCAGTAATCTTTTCATGGCGATCAATATGTTTTAGGATTTGTAGATGCGGGTTGTTTTCAAATACTGAGTTATCTTGCCATCTTTTGGCTTGTAGTTGTTCTTCTTTCGGTGTTGATTGAGATGTCTGTTCTTTTAGCTCGATAGTTTGAGAATTAGTATCTTTCTTGACTGCTCGCCGATTCAGTATTTCTAAATCTAGCTCATTCAATAAAGATTTTCGATCTTTTACCCTGACGCTCAATCTCTTGTCTGCGCTGACGCGATAAGAGTGTCAGACTAGTCGCAACTGCTGGCACTGTAGCTAAGCCCGCCCATGCAGACTGCTGCAAATTGCGACTAATTACAAAGGTAGAGCCAAATCCTACACCACAGGAGACAGACGCAAGTAAAAACCAATTTCTGAGCATGTCGGGTAGCCTCGTAGATACTTATCACCCTCAAACGCTTTAGCACATGTTCTTTGGCAGATCATAAGTAGGGCTAACACTATGTACTCAGAAATAATACATCGGTCAGGATAATATCGTAGGTTCTTGACTGAGTATTGTTTCCAATCGGGTGATGTTCATATTACGCTACCCCGTACTCTGTATATTGCCGCTTATAGGGTGGTTGTAAACCTAGAATAATATCTTCTCTAGGTATACCCATTTCTATCAACTCAGCAGCAGGATTTTGATCCGTCAAGTTTTGTTGCAGCCAGATTTTGCCGTCTTGCAAATCAAAATGAACAACGCATCGATAAATCCGATTTGAACCTTCCCATCCTATATTCATCCATTGATAATGACCCCGCTCCGGATCGAAAATCAACTGCACCTCAACATTCGATTTGGCTTGATCCTCATTCGCATAACGAGTTAATAACTCTTGAATGCAACTCTGGTACTTAGCTAATTTATCCATTGTAAAATTACCTCGTCCACTGGCTCATAAACAAACAGTAAAATTTGATATCTGCGAACAGCAGTTTGAGTAAACTCAAATTGAAAAAATGTCCGATAAGCATCGGCTGGCACCGCCAAATACAGTAACCGATCGGGATCAATAGTTTCCAATGCTAATCGATAACTTAAAAACTGTCCCAGTGCTCCATAGAAGTCAGTGACCGCCGAAGGATTCAGGAAACTTTTAATTTCAACAGCAATTTTTTCATTGCCTCGATCGGCTGACAGCAAACGTTCCGCTGCCAAATCGACTTTAAAGTTAACGTTACCATACTCAAATTGTAAAGGGTCTGCGGTAATTGTCCACTGTTCTTTAACTAGAGCATTTATAACGGCTTGATGAAACATATCTTTAGCCATTAGCTCACCTCCCCGAAACTTACCAACCGTTTCAACAGACCTGCAGTAAACCTTTGCAGTATCTTTAACAACACATCAGTGAATACTATCTGAATCTGGCTGCGTAAATCGAAAAAAGCTATATCCATAATTTCTTCCAATCCCCAATCTTGCTAAGAATACCTGAAAAAGTCCGCTCGAAAGTGATTGTGACCGTATCAGTCAATGCCCAACTAGCATCCTCTAAACTGAATCGACCCAAATAAGACATAATGGTAAGACTAAAATTCACAATCCCTCTGTCTGAAAGATATGCGTACCCAATACTGCGGCCACCTCTCCAACAAAAACATCGGCGAAACCGTTACCCTCTGTGGTTGGGTAGATCGACGGCGCGATTTGGGCGGCGTGATATTTTTGCATATTCGCGATCGATCGGGTTACGTGCAAATTGTTAGTGAACCAGAGCGCACCCCCAACTCCTATCATCTAGCTGAAGGCTTGCGCAGCGAGTACGTAGTGCGCATCACCGGCAAAGTCAGCCAGCGACCAGCCGAATCTTTCAACGATCGCATTGCCACCGGCGATATCGAAGTTTACGCCGACGAGATCGAGATCCTTAGCAAAGTCCAGAAACAACTGCCCTTCCAAGTATCGGCAACTGAAAATGAAACAGTGCGCGAAGAATTGCGCCTGCGCTATCGCTACCTAGATTTGCGTCGGGAGCGCATGAGCCGTAACCTCCAAATTCGTCACCAAGTAGTCAAAGCCGTGCGCCGCTTCTTAGAAGACCAAGAAGGATTCATGGAAATAGAGACTCCCATATTGACCAAATCCACTCCTGAAGGAGCACGAGACTTTGTCTTGCCCAGCCGAGTGAATCCGGGTGAATGGTTTGCCTTACCCCAATCCCCCCAATTGTTTAAGCAGATGTTGATGGTGTCTGGGTTCGATCGATATTATCAAGTAGCTCGTTGTTTTCGAGATGAAGACTTACGCGCCGATCGACAGCCAGAATTCACCCAGCTCGACATGGAAATGAGTTTTATGACTCAAGACCAGATCATGGCTTTAAACGAAAGATTAATTGCCCATGTCTTTAAAGAAATCAAAGGTGTAGATTTGGCGCTGCCATTGCCCCAGATTACCTATAAAGATGCCATGGATCGCTATGGTTGCGATAAACCTGATACCCGTTTTGCATTGGAGTTAGTAGATTTATCGGAAATCTTTAAGGACTCTGGCTTTAAAGTATTTTCTGGAGCGATCGCCGCTGGTGGCATCGTCAAAGTATTACCAATTCCTGGTGGCAACGAAACCATCTCTAATGTGCGGATTAAGCCCGGTGGCAACCTGTTCAAAGAAGCCAGCGAGATGGGAGCTAAGGGCTTGGCCTATATTCGGTTTGTGGATGGCGATTTGGAGACGATCGGCGCGATCAAAGACAGTCTGACTCCTGAGAGCAAAGCGAAGCTAATGGAAATGACCGGAGCTAAAGACGGCGATCTGCTACTCTTTGGAGCTGGAGATGCTGCGATGGTGAACAAAACCCTCGATCGGCTGCGCCAAGTAATTGGTAAAGAGTTAGGGATGATTGATGAGAACCAGATGAATCTACTCTGGGTCACAGACTTCCCGATGTTTGAGTGGAACGCCGACGAAAATCGCCTAGAAGCCCTGCACCATCCTTTCACCTCTCCAAAAGCAGAGGATGTGGCTGACCTGCGTACAGCTCGTGCTCAAGCATACGATATGGTACTGAACGGCACCGAACTTGGTGGTGGCAGTGTGCGAATCTTCCAGCGGGATCTTCAAGAGCAGGTGTTTAAGGCGATCGGACTCAGTGACGAAGAAGCTCAAAGTAAATTTGGCTTTTTGTTAGATGCCTTCGACTATGGCACCCCTCCCCACGGTGGAATTGCCTTTGGCCTCGATCGACTAGTTATGCTGCTAGTTGGCGAAGATTCGATCCGAGATGTGATTGCCTTCCCCAAAACTCAGCAAGCTAAGTGTATCTTGACTGATGCTCCTTCCCAGGTTTCGGATCAGCAGTTGAAAGAATTGTCTGTTCGATCGACCCATGTTCCC
>JANOXZ010000318.1:0-2261 GCA_031418695.1 Synechococcales cyanobacterium VAR_35_metabat_10 | reverse complement strand
AAGTTTCACGGTTAATGTTTCCGGGGATTTGTTGTTCGCTAATGGTGGCGAGGGATAAGAATTTTTGCCTGCCACGACTTTTACGTTCGATTGCCATTAGTTATTCCCCCGCAGCAACCAAATAGGGTCAATATCTAGAACTTGGGCGATCGCATCCAATTCATAATCTTTCACAGAACGCACTTGGCGTTCAATTTCTGAAATATCAGATTGTTCTAACTTCACTCCATGATCAACATTGAGTGCCGCTGCTAACTCAACTTGACCTAAACCATGTTGTAAACGAGCTTCACGAATTCTCTGCCCGCTAATATTCTGTTTTTCGTCCACCATGAATGCCTCAAACTCACGGTGAAATGTTACTTGAAAGAAAAATAATTTGTAGACGATTTTCGTCTACAATAGCTTTTGGTGAACGAATAATTTATGATGAGCTGCATCATTAGGCTTTATATTTAGTGTTGATATGCGCGTTGCTTCCTTCTTTGCTGGTATTGGTGGTTTTGATCTGGGTTTTGAGAGAGCGGGAATGAACGTGGTATTTCAATGTGAGATAGACTCTTTTTGCCAACAGATTTTGAAACGCCATTGGCCACACATCCCTTTACATGACGACATCACTACCCTCGACTCAGCAATTATCCCTGCCTCTGACCTGTGGTGTGCCGGATGGCCTTGTCAAGACCTCAGTACCGCTAATACAGAAAGAACCGGGCTGGCCGGAAAGCGAAGTGGCTTGTTCTTCGCCTTTATGGATTTGGTTAGAGAAGTTCAACCAGCATGGCTGGTCATGGAAAATGTGCCGGGTGTACTCTCCGCTGAGGAAGGTACCGCTCTTGAGGCAGTTATCGACACGATCGAAGAGAATGGGTATTTGGGGGGATGGGTATCGTGTAATGCTGTCGATGCGGGCTTACCCCACAACCGAGACAGAGTGTTCTTTGTCGCAAGTTTTAGATCGGAATGTGCCTATCACTTCTTTACTGACGGCGGCGAATTGTCTGGGGATACTAAGACGCGAGAATCGGGCAAGTCGCAAGTTAGATCCAATATTCGTAAAGGCGCTGTCGGAGACGCTCCGCTTGTGGTACAACGTCGCGGGGGCTTCGGGTACACCATGGCAAAGGGCATCTGCCCCACGTTACGCGCCCAAACTGGAGGACATCAAGGAGGCCATTCTGATCGACCAATACTCTGTGGCGAGAAACTTGACGTGGACAGAGTGGGAGAGGCTTATGGGGTTTCCTCCCGGCTGGACGGTCGCAGAGGGCGACTCATTGGCAACGCCGTTGTCCCCGGTATCAGTGAATGGATTGGACGACGAATTTTAGCGATCGAGCAACTGTCGAGCGTGAGTCTTTGAAAGATTATTAGTCGAGGGTGATCAACTTAGTCTTACATTTAGCTGATTTTAGTGCGCCCAGCTAACGCTGCCATCACCGATAAAAGCTGGTCTTGTTTTACGGGTTTGGCTAGGTGCCATTGGAAGCCTGCTGCGATCGCCGTATCGTGATCGACCTTGTGACCAAAGCCAGTCAGGGCAGCCGCCGGAATTTGACCACCAGCTTCGGCGCTCATTGTTCTAATTTGGCGAATCAGCGTATAGCCATCTTCTCCTGGCATCCCAATATCTGATAGCAGCACATCGTAATCTTTAGGATTTGTAGTTAGAGTAGCGATCGCCTCCTGAGCCGAAGAAACCACTGTCACTGTTACCCCATAATGCTCCAACACCGTCATCAGTAAATACCGCACATCGGCTTCATCGTCCACTACTAGCACCCTTACCCCCACTAACGATGGAAGATCTTCATTGAGTGTGGTCGTTTCACATTCATTGATTTGAAGGGCAGATAAAGGCACTTTTTCTTGCAAATTTGCCCGCAACGGTAGCCGCACCGTAAAAGTTGTACCTTGATCTTTGCCGGGACTAGTTACCATTACCGTACCGCCATGTAGCTCTACCAAAGAACGGACGATCGATAGACCTAAGCCTAAGCCAAAGCTAGAGCGGGTTTTAGAAATATCGGCTTGACGAAACCGATCGAATACACAAGGTAGAAAATCACTATCAATGCCACAGCCAGTATCATTAACAGTCATTTGAGCTTGATTGTTTATGTACGCCAAATTAACATTGATCCAGCCACCGCTAGGCGTGAACTTGATGGCATTGATCAACAAATTCCAAATCACCTGCTGCAACCGCTCTGGATCGCCCATGATCATGTTGGCTCCGGGTTCTAGACGGGAATGTAAAT
>JANOXZ010000317.1:0-5033 GCA_031418695.1 Synechococcales cyanobacterium VAR_35_metabat_10 | reverse complement strand
AAATCGGGTAGAGCGCTGTATTATCGCGGATTGGTCAAGGCCGATCGAGGTGATACTGCCAATGCCTTAAGCGATCTAGACGCTGCCGCTGCTATCTTTCAAGAAGTCAAAAGTGTTGACAGATATCGACAAACGATCGCCAAAATCAAACAGCTTAGATCGCGTCGTTAGCTATTTTGAGCTTGTAGTTCAGGGCGCTCTTCAGGCAAAATAGCGCCTTCTACAGGGCAAACCTGTAAACAAATTCCACAGTCTATACAGGTATTAAAATCAATCCAGTACCAGTCGGTGCCGATCGAGTTTTTGCCTGCGCCTTCATGAATACAGGCTACCGGACAGGCGCTTACGCAGTCGGCTACGCCTTCGCAGGTATTGGTGACGATCGAGTGAGCCATGAGAGTTCTTAAAATTACGCAACAATCAATTCTAGCAAAACTCTGGGTGTCTAGATAGCCAGTTGCTCCAGTTCTTTGGCAGATAGCTCTCGCCAGTCACCCGGTGCCAAGTCAGCTAGTTGGATGGCACCGATCGCCACTCGTACCAATCTTAAAGTCGGGAACCCCACCGCCGCCGTCATTCTGCGCACCTGACGATTTTTCCCCTCTGTCAAAACTAGCTCCAACCAAGCAGTAGGAATACTTTGACGCTGGCGAATCGGCGGATCTCGATCAGGCAAATTTGGCTCTGCGGGCAATAATCTGGCCTGAGCCGGACGAGTACGATAATCTTTCACAATCACCCCAGTCTGCAATTGCATCAGGGCGTGCTTGTCAGGAATCCGCTCCACCTGTGCCCAATAGGTACGAGGATGCTGAAATTTCGGATCCGTGAGGCGATGTTGCAACACTCCGTCATCAGTCAATAACAGCAAACCCTCACTATCAGCATCCAGCCGACCAGCCGCATAGACCCCCGGCACGTTAATGTAGTCCCGCAGGGTTGCATGATTACCTTCGGGGGTGAACTGACTGAGCACCCCATAGGGCTTATGGAAAATTAGATACTGCATTAACTAATTGCGGTTTTCAGATCGCGACAGAATTGTTCGATCGAGTCCACTCCTTCAGCGGCTAATTTTTTCACCATGGCACTGCCCACAATCACTCCATCGGCACCCAGTTCTTTGATTTGCTTAGCTTGCACTGGATCGGAAATGCCAAAGCCCACGGCGATCGGTTTGTCGGTCAAACTGCGCAGTTGATTTAAGATTCCGGCTACATTGCTACCCATGCCCTCACGCATTCCCGTGACACCAGTGACACTGACTAGATAGACAAATCCCTGGGCACTAGCGGCGATCGCTTTCATGCGATCGGGTGGACTGGTCGGAGCGACTAACATAATCACCTCAATTCCCATTAGACTGGCTGGCTCTAGCAAAGTGGTGGATTCTTCTAAGGGCAGATCGGGTACGACCAATCCCTTAACCCCTGCCGCCACAATCCGCCGCAGGAATTCTGGAATGCCCAGGTTCAAAATAGGGTTGTAGTAAGTAAATAAAATAATTGGCGCTTTGATTTCGGGGCTGACTTTGGCGACTACTGCTAACACGTCGGCTAGTTTTACCCCTGCCTGCAATGCCCGAGTCGCGGCGGCCTGAATCACCGGGCCATCAGCCAAAGGGTCAGAATAGGGCACTCCTAGCTCAATAATGTCGGCACCTGCTCGATCAAGAGCAATCAATGCCTGGGCTGTGGTCGCTAAATCCGGGTCTCCGGCGGTAATAAAAGGAATCAAAGCGCATTGGTGGCGATCACGCAGAGACTGAAAGCAGCTAGAAACCGAGGTCATGGCAGTGGGCAAGGGAGGGCAAGATCAACATACTATGCTCTCGTAATTCTTGGCAAGCTGGGCGCTTAAATTGTGGTGTAGGTGAAAAGATTTAGCTTACCAGTAGTTTAACGTTTACTAACTTGGCTATTGCTAAACCAACCTTGTCGCCAAAAGAAAAAAGCCAAACTACTGCCCACGGCTCCCATCAGCGTCAAACAAGCCGGATAACCCCAGTACCAACTGAGTTCTGGCATATTCAGCGGCGACTTTTCTACATTGAAGTTCATCCCATAAACCCCGGCAATAAACGTGAGAGGAATAAAGATCGACGAAACCACCGTTAGTAACTTCATAATTTCATTCATCTTGTTGCCTACCGAAGATAGATACACATCCATCAATCCTGTAGACAGTTCTCGATAGGTTTCCACCATATCCATTACCTGCACCGTATGGTCATAGCAGTCTCGCAGATAAATTTTAACTTCATCGCTAATAAAATCACTGCCATCGCGAATTAATTGATTGATCGCATCCCGCTGTGGCCAGATCGATCGCCTCAAAGTCAATAAATCACGGCGCACCCGATAGATCTTCTTTAAAGTTTGATTGGTAGGCCGCGAGACCACCTCATCTTCCAATTCATCAATCAGTTCCCCATAATGTTCTAATACCGGGAAAAAGCCATCAATAATAGCATCAAGCAAACAATAGGCCAAATAATCTGCCCCTTGACTGCGTAAAGATCCCCGCCCATTAGCAATGCGATCGCGCACTCCCTCGAAACAATCATGCTCTGGTTCTTCTTGGACAGTTAGCAAATAGCCCTTACCCAAAACCAGACTAACTTGTTCTTTACGGAAACCCTGCGCCGTTTTATCGGGAGTCACCATCCAAGAAACAATTAGTAGTTGTTCAGCATAATGTTCAATCTTTGGTCGCTGGGGCACGTTCACTATATCTTCGACTAACAGCGGATGCAAATTGAACGTCTTACTCAGACTCTGCCAAGTACTTTGGTTTCCCAGACCCGATAGATCTAACCAGGATACCGATTTATTTTGTAAATAATGCTGAGCTTCATCGGGGTCAGTAATATGATGACAATCTACTGTTTCTGCATCATAGTCAATCACCGATAAAGTTGCAGGTTCAGCATCAACACTAAGGCTTAAAACCCCTGGTGCGACCCCTGGCTGATCGTAAAAATAATCAACCTTAGAAACCGCTTTGTGAGTAGAAGGAAACTTAATAGTCATTAACTACAATAACTCTCTACGCAACGTACAAACATTTCTACGCCCATCATTAACGCCGTTTCATCAAAATCAAAACGGGGATGATGGTGGGGATAAGCTAGCGCTCGATCAATATTAGCCGAACCTAAAAAGAAGTAACAGCCCGGTATCTCTTGCAAAAAGTAAGCCATATCTTCTGCTCCCATTGTCTGACAATCTGGCACTACACCTGCTGGAATAGTTACTACATCCAGAGCGATCAAGCGAACCATCTCGGTAATCCGCTCATCATTGATAGTCGCCGGGTAGAAATTCACATAAATAACCTCACAGGTTGCACCATAAGCCGCACAAATAGAGTTGGCCAAATCGGTGATACGCTGCCGGAAGTAATCTTTAAACTTGGGACTAAAATAGCGTACTGTACCTCGCAAAAGTGCCGTATCAGCAATCACATTGCGGGCATTACCAGCAACAAAATTCCCCACCGTTACTACCGCTGACTCTAGCGGATCAACATTGCGGGCAACGATCGACTGCAACGCACTCACTAATTGAGCACCAACCACCACAGCATCCACCGTCTGGTGGGGCATCGCCCCATGGCCACCCCGTCCTTGAACCTTGATATCAAACTGCTCTACTGCGGCCATCAAGGGACCACTGCGCACGCCGACAGTACCTAATGGCAAGTTATTCCACAGATGTAAACCAACGATCGCATCTACTTCGGGGTTTTGCAAGACTCCCGCTTGAATCATCGGCAGCGCACCACCCGGAAATTCCTCAGCCGGTTGAAAAATGATTTTTACGGTACCAGCAAAACTATCGCGGTGCTGAGATAAATAATAGGCTGTCATCAAGGCGATCGCCGTATGACCATCGTGGCCGCAGGCGTGCATACAGCCAGGATTTTGCGATCGATAGTCCACTTCGTTTTCTTCTTGAATGGGCAAGGCATCCATATCGGCGCGAATCGCTAAGCCTTTTAAATCAAAGCTAGTTTTTTTGCCCTGCAAGATTGCCACAATGCCGGTTTCAGCAATACCAGACTGATACTGGATACCCCATTCTTGCAGCTTCTTTTGAATCAGCTCCGCCGTGACTTTTTCTTGAAAACCCAGCTCGGGGTGCTGATGAATTTGACGGCGTACCGCCACCAGGTATGGTTGCAACGCCTGAATATCTGGTCGAATCTTGCTTAGATCGACTGACTGGGGCAGGGCTGTGGTAGCAAAAGAGGTACGATCCATAGCAGGGGTGAAAAGGGGATTTTGAGATGCAAGAATGAATGTAGTACGCTAGACAAGGATGTAATATTAGCCACCTCGCTTTAGTTTAACGGATCTGTGGAAATCTGCCTGTCTTTTTAAGAACCAATTTGGGCTAAAGGCTGGCTGGATTTGTCAGTGATCTCTTGCAGATAGGCAATATGTTGATCGATTATCTCACAGCCTTCGGCCACATTCTCGATAACTGCTAATTTGCCCCGCAGTTCAGCAGCTCCTGGAAAGCCTTTGGCATACCAAGTCAAGTGTTTACGAGCTTGGCGCACCCCATAAATGCCTTTATATTCAAACAATGCCTGAAGATGTTCACGGGCACATTCCAAGAGGTCGATCGAAGTAGGAGCAGGTAATTCTTCACCAGTTTTCAAAAAGTGATCTACTTGACCCACCAAAAATGGATAGCCCAAAGTCCCCCGCGAACACATCACCCCGTCGGCTCCGGTTTGTTCTAAACAATCCACTGCTGCCTGCACCGAGAACATGTCTCCATTGCCAATCACCGGAATGCTGACGACTTCTTTAACCTGACGAATCCAATCCCACTTAGCAGGGCCATTGTAACCCTGGGCACGAGTCCGACCATGGACAGTGATCATCTGGGCACCAGCATCTTCCATCAGTTTGGCGAAGGAAAGAATATTGATTTCGCTGTCTGACCAACCAATTCGAGTCTTCACGGTCACTGGCACCGAGACAGCCTTAACCACTGCTCTGACAATTTCTGCGGCAATTT
>JANOXZ010000316.1:0-9554 GCA_031418695.1 Synechococcales cyanobacterium VAR_35_metabat_10 | reverse complement strand
CTAGTACTCTGCGCACTCGATCGAGGGATAAACCCTGGCTGGCACGCACTAGGTCATCGAGAGCTGTGGTAGCTAGGTTTTGCTGGGTGGCTTGTAAAAGTTTGGTGATTTCGCTGCGGATTTCTTCGGCGTTGGGCAGGGGGAATTCTAAGATGGTGATGGCTTCGCTGAGGTCGTTGGGGATGCTGATTTGGGGGGCGAGGATGATCAGGTTTTTGGGTTCGGCTTTGAATTTGCGTCCCAGGTTGCGCAGTTTGCGGGCAACAGATACGTCTTCTAAAAAGCGATGATAGTCTCGCAGAATAAAGATGCCGGGTTCGTTGGGAGATAGCTTATCGATGAATTCTAGAGCTTGCAAAGGATTTCTTCTGCCAAATCCTCGATCGTTGGGGTTGCCTTGGTAGCCATCTACAAAGTCCCAGATATATACTGGGCGGTTTTCTAGTTGTTTGGCCACTTGCTCGATCGATTTTTCTACTCGCTCTTCTTCGATCGTGGGGATATAGATCAGGGAGTAGCGGGCGCGAATGAGCAGGGCGAGATCGGTACCAAAGGCCATAGAGATTTTTTGCGAATAAAAGGCGCTCCACCTATCTTAGAGCAGGTACACAAGGAGTGTTTCTTTTTGCTATGGATGTTATTATGTGGCTATTGAAAGCCTAAATTTATGCAAGTTACTTTTGATTTACCAGATGAAGTTGCTAGCCAGCTTCGGCCATTTGGAGACAAGTTACCTCAGATCCTGAAGTTGGGGTTACGAGAGTTTCAGGCGATCGATCAAGAAGGTTTTTCTGGGATGGCTGAGGTCTTGGAGTTTTTGGCTGGACTACCTACGGCGGAAGAAATTATTAATTTGCGCCCTTCTGAATCTCTGCAATCTCAAATTGGTGATTTGTCAGAAAAAAAACGGACAGTGGGCTTAACACCACATGAAGAACGGTTGTGGCAAATTTATGAATACCTTGAATATATCGTCACAATGGCGAAAGCCAAAGCCTTGTTGAAGCTAAGAGTCAAGGAGCACCAGATTTCAATATAGGCCAGATCGATCGAGCTTTATTCTGTGGTACTATTTGTCACTTCTGGTGGGCTACTACAACAAAACAATAGGGTGGAATTTCTATGATTCCCCAAAGATTTTGTCGTTGCTGCCAGGAAGAATAGCTATTAAGGTGTATTCTGTTGTGATGAATCTAAAAATCTTGGCACAGATCACGCTACTATTTTGCACGTCAATTACTAAATGATCGACGGGGTAAATTGGTTGACCTTCACAGAGGGAGTTGGTTTTATCAGTTTGGCTAAAATATGCTCCGACATCTGGGTGGGAGTGGTAGATAATCTTTACGGGGTTGTCTGAATTGATGTTTCGGCTTAAGAATAGGGCATCTGAAGCCGAGAAGGTGAATGCGGTGGTGGCAGTTCGGGGATAGTTAATGGGGTCTGATTGATGTAGTTGGTTTTGGATGTTGGCGCAGGGGCGAATTCCTTGTTGCAAAATTAAGCCACAGCATTCGTGGGGATATTGTTCGATCGCCAATCTATAAATCTGTTTAATGCCATCGATGGTAATGTATTTGTCTAGTTCTGCTGTGATCGAACCATCATTTTTGGTGTATGTGGAGTCATTGATCGTGTAAAGATATTTCATAAATACTTTTTAAAAGTTTAATAACTTGAGACGATATAACCTCGGTCTACCCAGTAATGCCAGTCTTCCATAGCTTCTTTAGTTCCTTGTCGGCTTCCTTCTCGATACTTATCTTTTGATTTGCTGCACCAAACTTGCCGCCCGATCAACCGCTTCCCACAAAATATCTGGATGATCTTCGAGCTTGTCATTGCCTGGAATTTGCTCAAACAAAGGAGCCAGCAGCACTCTGGCATAGCTGCCGTAGGCAATCCCAGAAACAAAGATTTCTTGACCCGCAGATTTTAATAGTTTTACTTCTCGTAGTTTCTCCACGGTGTAATGATTAGTCCCACCGGCTAGCTGCACATATCCTGGTAGCTTGGCTGCGGCTACTTGGCGACCGAGGGCGATCGTAGCGTGAGTCGTGCCCATCCCAATATCACCACTCATCGGTCTACCATCGGTCTGCCAAATAATTAGGGGAGTAGGTGACAGACTTTGTAAGAGTTCCGAGATTGATCGAAGATGCTCCAGTCCCCCAGAAGTTCTCCCAGGTGCGCTAATCGAAATCAGTTGGAGCTGATCTAAAGATCCAGATAGCTCTTGCCAGAGTTTAAGAAATTCTTGGCCTCTTTCCGGCTGAGTATGAATCTCGATCGCCTGTACCTTCCCCGTTTGCAATAATTCGCGAACAGCAGATGGAGTAGAAACATGCTTTTGTTCACCAATAATCTGGATCGGACAAATCGGCAGGCAGCGACCACAGCCATAACATCGATCGACAATCACTCCCTGTTTTTCGCTAGTAAAAGTAATGGCATCAGCCGGACATATAGTTACACAGGGACGAGGGCAATCGGTAGGACAAATAGTCGGATCAAACACAGCTTTCCGAAAATGCGGGTCTTCACCATCATTGACGCTGACCATTAACCAAGGTTCAGTTGGTTGGTAGCCAAGCTGTGTAGCGGTATCGATCAAAGATTTAGCGGCAGCGATTCCAGATCTGGCAGCCGCGACCACCGCTGGTTCAGCGGCTACATCTATAGAGTCGGCACCGGCTAGACTATAGGCGATCGCTAAATGACGAATGGCGGGCAGGTCTTGAAAGCTGGCACCACAGATCAGCTTGAACCAACGACCAGCTTGTAGTGCCTGAAGTGATGGATGAAGAAGAGATAATTGCATTTGTCGATCTTAGGTCGATCTGGGAAAAAATATAGACTTGAATGTCATTATTTTTTCATAAAGATTTGCGAAGCTTTGTTTCGTTTCCACCGAAAGGTGTTAGCGGCAAGCTTTTCCGGTCATGGAGCCTGATAATAGAGACAGAAATTTTGTTCTATCGAACTCTGAAATCTTGCTGCCATGATGTCTATCACCAATCTGCTTTTGGCGGAAATCAATCAGTCCGATCGAGATATTAATTTGGCGCGAGCTGCGCTTTATATCGCCCAAACTACCTATCCAGAGTTAGATATTGATAATCAGCTTCAGCTCTTAGATGAGATGGCCAAGGAAGTGGCGAAGCGCTTACCCCAGTCTCGATATCCATTAATGGTGATTCGGACAATTAATAATTATCTGTATGAAGAGTTAGGATTCACGGGTAATCACAGTAATTACTACGATCCGCGTAATAGCTTTTTAAATGAGGTGCTCGCCCGACGCACTGGCATTCCGATTACATTGGCTCTGGTGTACCTAGAAATTGCTCAGCGCATTGATTTTCCGATGATGGCGATCGGTATGCCAGGGCATTTTATGATTCGCCCAGACTTTGAAGATTCCGAAATTTTTATTGATACTTTCCATAATGGCGATATTTTGTTTGCCGAAGACTGTCGGCAAAAACTGATGAACATTTATCAGCAAGAAATCCCCTACCTTACGCCTTCCTTGGTACCAACTGTGACCAAGCCACAGTTCATTGCTCGGATGTTAAACAATTTGCAGGTGATTTACCTCGATCGAGGAGATATGCCTAACGCTTTGATAATCAAAGACTTGCTTAGCATTGTAGCGATCTGAACGTTGCCAGTTTAGAACCAGAAATTTTATTGAATGCTATCCATGTGGTGAAAAGCCGCAGCTACAGCTTGCTTGATATTTGCCCTTGAGGGAATTTCTGGTTGTATAGTTTGTTACAACTGTTAAGTTATATGTAGTTGTTTCAAAATATTGTTATTTTCTTTATACTTTCTTTATTTAAGTCTGAAAGCTTTGTAGGCAATAGCCTATTCGCACTGACTTTTCCCGCTAAGTCTGAGGATAGTCGATAGGGAAAGTGTTACGATAGAGTAGATTTAATGGCACCAATGGGGTATTCACATGGATTCTGCTAGACACCAACAAAACTTTGGAGTGAATTAAAGGATCAACGCTTAAACCGTCGTGCAGCCGGTATTGGAGAAGCCCTGACTCAATGTTTTGGTAAGGCTCTATCCACTGTCTTCAAGAGCACCAAGGAACTCAAACGCGCCTATGAGTTTTCGCTAATCCTAAAGTAAAATTCCCAGCAATAATTGCTCCCCATTGTGAGATGACAGCCAGCACTGTAAGTAGGGAAGATGTGGTATTGAGCGTTGGAGATACCACCTACCTTGATTATTGCAAAATTTTAGCCAAACAAGATGGCTATGGGCCTCAAGGCAAAGGGGGTAACGGATTGCTCCTGCATAGTGCCATGGCCGTAGATCCAGAGAAAGGTCAACCATTGGGACTGCTTTGGCAAAAAATGTGGAATCGTGAGCATCATGTAAAGCCTCCGGCTGATGAAACTCCAGAGCAGAAAAAAGAGCGTCAAGCCAAGACACGTAAGGAAAATCGTGCTCGCCCTTTCGTCGAAAAAGAATCTTATCGATGGGTTGAAGCAATGACGACTGTGGAGGAGATGATAGCTCCATCAACTCGGATTATCCATGTATTTGATAGAGAAGGCGATGTCACCGAAGTATTTGAAAAAGTAAATACTCTAACCCACACGGGAGTTTTAGTCAGAGCCTCGCATAATCGCAGTCTCAAAAATGATGATCCTCATCGTTTATGGGAAAAGCTAGAGGCTCAACCGATCGTTGATTACTACGAAGTTGATTTGAGTAAAACGAAAAAGCGTCAAGCACGTAAAGCCAAGCTAGCAGTCAGATTTTGTCCAGTCCAGCTACGCTCGCCAGCTCGTTTAGGCGTAGATAAAGAACTTCCTGTTTATGCTGTCTATGCCGACGAAGTTGATTGTCCAGAGGAAGAAGAACCTGTTTCGTGGATGCTACTAACTAGTGAAGTAGTTACAACTATAGAAGATGCTAGAAAGATCTTGCGTTGGTATAGCTATCGTTGGCGCATAGAAGAGTATCACAAACTGTTGAAATCTGGTTGTCAAGCCGAAAGCTATCGATTGGCCGCCGAAGGGATGAAACCATTGCTAGCCTTCTTGTGCGTGATTGCAGTAGATCTATTAAAACTGACTTATTTACAACGAACTCAGCCGGAGATATTAGTTGAAGATGTGCTGACTTCAGTTCAAATTGAAGTCCTCATAGCCAAATCATCTCAGCCCCCAGAAATTTTGACAGTTAGCTGGGCTGTTGAAGCTGTTGCTAGGTTGGGTGGCTATCTGGAGCATCGACGCAAAACGCCCATTGGTATTGTGGTTCTCTGGAGAGGATGGGCTAAATTGCAGGACTTAGTTGAGGGCTGGCAGTTGGCTCGCCAAACTTAACGGGAAAAGTCAGTTCGCAATTCAGTACTAGATGCTTTCTGTAAATCCAGATTTGTTAATTGACATTCTTATGTAAGGCATGTAGTATATAAACCAGTCCTCAGATACTGAAATTCATGTACTCTGGACTGCCAAGAAATTCCACAAGACTATTTTCAGGCGACTATTTTATTTGCAATTGTACATGCCAACTCTCCCTGAATGAGTAAAGTGTTCATTTGCTGCGGTTTTCAATCGTCACTACTATATGTATCTAGTTACGCCACTATTTAGAGACGTAGAGATTTTGTCGTCAAAAAGCTTAGACTAGTTGTTCATTAATGAAGATCTTATGTTATTAAATGCATCTGCTGATTTTTTTGGGTCGGTGAGCATTAAGCCTCTGACATTTATGTTGTTAGAGCGAATCAATGATGCTGCATTTTTGGTTGATCAACAAGGGAATTTCACTTACGGAAATTCTTCTGCACATAAGCTTCTAGATTGCTCAACAACAGAGTTACTCACAATGGCTGTGCCAGATTTGCCGTTGGTAAGTTTAGCTCAGATCTGGGGTACTGAGAACTTTTCGTTACCGTTAGGAACCACACTATGTTTTACTGATCAGTATATTACTGCTGCTGATAATGAAGTAGCTGTCGAGGTTACAGTTAGCTACGACCAAGGAATTGATCAAGCAAGCTGCTTGCTGATTCGCCCGGTGGAGCTTGATATCGTCAAGCCAGTATCTATTCTGCCGGATATTCCACAACTAGAGGCTGTGTTTAAATTTATCGAAGAAAACTATGATCGATCAATCAGTCTTAGAGATGTGGCAATGGCAATGGGATATTGTCCTTCCTATTTAACTGATCTAGTTCGTCGTTGCAGCGGTCAAACAGTTAATTATTGGATCATTAAGCGTCGGATTGCACTAGCTTGTAGTCTGCTTAAAGAGACGAATAATAGTGTTAACCAAATAGCAGCTTCTATTGGTTATCAAAATGAAGGGCATTTTTTTAGGCAATTTAGGCAACATTGTGGAATGACTCCCCTCGCTTGGCGTAAGTCACAAAAAGCAAAATAAGCTGGGTACATTCTTTTATGAAATACATTGAGTCCACTGCAAGAAAAGCATTGATTAATAAAAAATGAAGATTTTTTATTCAAATAAGTTTGACATTTATATGATGTTGCTTGATTTAACTAAGTTGGAATAATGAATCCCACATTCCGCTCCTGTTTGCAAAAAAAAATAAGAACGAAGATGCGTGGTCATACAATCTCTGCGTGAAGAATAATCGATAAAATCAGGTCAATTTGTATGGACTGGTCAGATGCAAGATTCTTATGGAGAAAGGTATTTAGATTCAATAATATTCTGGAGAGGTGGATCAGCGGAACGGGGGATGAATGACTTTAATACCAAAAACAATTTATCTAGCTGCAATCTAAATAAACTAATCAAAAATGCTGAATTTAAAAAGGATGCAAACAAGGAAAAGAGTTATCTGAAAACGAAATGAACAAAGCCAATGGAAATGATTAACCTGACAGAAATGGGCTATTTTGATTTGCTAAAATAATAAAACAACGAAGAACTATAAATACTTCGTTGTTTTTACTGATTGTCTTAAGCTGCCTGCATAGAACTGGCTGGAATGTAAGCAGAAAAGTTACTACCACCATCTGCCATTACCTGTTTTTCACGTTCTAGCTGAGATAAGCGGATCTCACACCAACTGGAAAGATTTACATCTCCTAAAAAGGAAGATATCTTGCTCAATCTCCGAACAGCAGAAATGGCTAATGGATCACAATCTAAACAGGAAAGATAGCAATCACAAGCTAACTCTAATTCAGATAATGATTGATAACATTGTCCTGCCATAAACCATGCTATTGCTGTTCCAGGCGGTCCCAACCGAGTTGTACGATGATAAACTTTAGCAGCTTCTTCAAGTTTACCTCGCTTTAGAAGTATTTCACCTAACTCCAATTGATATCTAGGGTCTAATACATTGCGATTAACAAGCTTACGAGCGCGTTCTTCAGCCAAATCAAAATCTTTCAACCACATTGCTTCTTTCGTGCGACTCTCACCTATAATACTTAAGTTTTCATAAGCAATTATCTGCTGTTCTTGGGTTTCTGCACTTAAGCTTTCTGAGTAAGATTGACAAAGATCCATCTCAATCACAACTTTTTTCTGATCTTTCTTTAAAAGTGGGATAAACACAGCCGCACGATAGTAAATGCTCATCAATAATTTAGCACTAAAATCACTTAGATATGGCATGATTAATTCTATTTCTTGAGTAATAATTGAACGCCAAAATTCTGCGCCTTCTAGGTTTTTAGAAACTTTGGCTAATTGAACCAAGATTTGCAAACCAGCCGCAATTCTAACCATCCGACCGACAGGAGCACATTTTGCAATAACTTCTAGTTCCTTATAATCATAAGGTAAATATTGATCACTATGTATTAATAAGTTAGACATAGCACGAGAAAAAGCTAAATCAGCACTGTCTGAATCATTAGCAATCTCATCTTCAGATGTAATAGGTACGTGTTGTAAAACAGCCTGATGAAAACATAAACTAGATAATAATTTGACAATTTTAATCTTGTTAGACTTAGGTAATATTGAATAATTAGTTAAATTGTCACACAGTGTCTGCCAACGCTCTGTTCGTAATTCAGGTTTTAGATCTAAAGGATTTTTGACCTGATACTGATATAGTCCAGATTCTCGAATTATAGATTCCCTAAATGATTCTGGGAGACTTACTTGAATCTGATCTGGTACTGAAATCTGATTAATCAAATTATCATAACTAAAATCTACCTTGTAATGATGAGGTGAGCCGCCATGATCATTATCTAAATTCAAATAAATCTTATTTAGCCAAGCTTTTCGCGAACTATCTACACCAGACATTTATGACCTCTTTAACAATACTAATTTTAATTCAAATACAAAATCTGAATATGAAAGCCAGTGTAGTAGAGTCAAAGGCTAACCTTTACTTATTTTACACTGGCCTTGATAAGTTACCTAGAACGGCAATTCATTATGCGTAGTTACACCAACAAACCTTGGCAGCACCACCAGAGATGGTCTCCATTGATTCAAAAGATAGCTCGGCGATTTCGGGCTTGCTCTTTTCCTGTTGACGAACTTTATTTCCTAAAGAGTTGATGGTTACAGAGGAATTGTTCTTAGACATGGTGATACTCCTGATATATTGAGTTGATGTAAAGATGAATTGTTTAATAAGTAATTCATCTTGAAAACAAATGTAGCATGGCAATTATTAAAAATCAAGCTTTTACCTACTACACTTTTCAGATACCATGAATTAAAAGCCGATGTTCCTTGACTACCAAGGCTTGTGAAACTCTTATGTATTAAAGTGCTCACTAAACATTCGGCTGTAAAGATCTTGAAATAAGAGAGCATTTACCAAAAAAAACATGTTGCACTTTTCATGGTGAGAGATTATGTGAATGAGTTAAGCCAACATAGAGGAAACAAATTCATAAGCATTATTTCATCAAGAAAATTACGATCATCATACACTTCTTCATTTGATCAAGAATGATTAGAATATCTGAAAATGGTAAGGTCTAGCAAAGAATCTGACTTTCAGACACTATTAGTTAACGGTGGAGTAAACCTTACAGCCTCTGCTTTTGATATATCCTTTAAGTTCATAAGAGTCAAATACCTTTTGAAAAAACTTGCTGATTAACTGTATACAACCTTCAACACATTTCCGGAAAAAGTAGCAAGCGATACAATGAGATGTGGAAAGTGTATTTTTATCTGAAAATAATGCATTGCTCTTTTAATAATACTGGTGATATTGTCTTGTTGTGATTTTAGTGGTACCATGTAAAGTGATATCTATTTTCATGTTTGGATGTTTTAACTGCATTCAGTATTCCATATACTTCACTATAAATGAGGCAAAAGCTTATGGCATTTGGAGAGATGTTAAGGCTATATGTATAGCGGTTCCGTCTCGGACAAAGTGAATTAATCAGATGGACTAGCGTGCTTATACACTTTGACTATCTAAGCCATTTTCAAAAGGTGAATTACAATAGCATCCATGAGCATACCAGTTCCGAATATTTTCAATTGATATTTGTGAATATGCTGCTTTAATAGCTTCATCTAATTCTTTGTATGTTCTGGCTCCTATCGATCTCAAA
>JANOXZ010000315.1:0-4557 GCA_031418695.1 Synechococcales cyanobacterium VAR_35_metabat_10 | reverse complement strand
GATCCTTATTTACAGATTTCCATAGTTTGCCTTGATCGTTAGACCAGAAAATTCCACCTTCTGTGGTGCCAATAAATAGGTTGACTCCTTGACTGGCGAAACAAGTTATGTTTGTATTAGTCAGACCCATATTACGACGCTGCCATTGAAATATTTCGATCGCCGTTGGTGGTTGTTGGTCTATCTTGAGAAGCTGGGCGACTCCAGCAATATTTTTGACTTCCATTCGCATTCTTTTACCGCTAAAAATCACTCGTTGCTGTGGCTGTAAATCGGTGACATATTGACTCAAAAAAACTTGTTCTTCAATAATAGGGTCAAAGAAAATCTGGGTCTGTTGGACAGGAATAGTCAGGGAGTCTGAAGCTAGCAGCAATGGCTCACTCTGTGCAAAAATAATAGTTTCGCGGAGTTCTGAAAAACTCGTAAGCAATTTATTTGCATCTTGGATCTTGCTGTCATCTATGGCAAGCTGGGTCACTTTCATATCCAAAGAAAACTTTTTATGTTGCTTAGCAGAGATCTCCTTAATGGTGGTGGGCTGAAATCGATCACCAGTTTTCAGCACTATCCATGTGTCTGCCAAAACCCGTGGATATACGGTATCCAAATAGAGAATACTTTTCGCTGGAGTTCCTTCTTGCTCAGGAAGCTTAAAATCGATCCAATCAATCTGAACTGGCTTTGTTGTTGGTAAAGGAACTGGAGTTACCGGATCTTCAAAGCCAGTAAACAGTGTCCCAGCAAAAAACTTTTTAGAAATACCGGTTGCTATCACACAAGAAACCAATGATTTGAAATCGATATCTGGCAAAGTATTAGAGCCACCTATCAGTGTATTGTCTTCGTATAAACCTGCTTTCGTAAGCGCAAATACAGTTGAAATTCTAGGGAGTAAAGCGATTGAAAAAACTTCTAGATTTGGTGAAACAGGAGGCTCCCAATCACTACCAGCAGAATTCAATTTATGAATTCCATTATTCGCCCCCACAAATATATTATTATCGTTTGCACCATTTAATGAAGATACCAGAGTATGAATAGCTGTGGTGCCAGTTGGGTTGAAAAGTCCCCAAGTATTACCTTGATCATTAGATCGATAGATATTATTGCCATCTCTAAGAAAAAGTGAATTTCCAGAAGTTGCTAAAGATTTTATATTGGGACTATTTGAAATGGGCAATCCACTAACATTTATTAGCATCCAATTCGCACCTCCATCTATACTTTTGTAAATCCCATTGTCTGTGCTAGCAAAGATACGTTTCTCTGATGCAATTTCGATGACAAAAGTACTTGCTGGTGGGATAAAGCGAGTTACCTCAAAAGCTGTTCCAGGCGGGAGATTCGGATTCGGAGCAAAAGGTGAGTCGATTGTCAGAGCACTCGTAGTGATAGCTACGATTCTTTTCGGAGTCTGACCAGTAACTATAATAGAGTCGTCCACTCTCAGGCTACGAATGTAATCATTAGAAGAAAGACTGATTGTTATACCAATGCTACTAAGGGTAGGTGCTGAAATAGTTGTCTTTTGTATAGCCAACGATCGAACAACAGTATTCGGAGTCGCCTTGGATACTGTTGTTTGCTTGACTGGATTAACGCCAGGAGCCGTAGTTGTAGTCCCACTTTGGACAGTACCAATCCCGATCGAAGACCAACTGCTCCCATTATCATTAGATACAAACACCCCATCTGCCGCTGTCCCGATCAAAATTTCATCCTTCTCAACAATCAAAATCGTTTGGACATTGGTATTACTCAAACCCGAATTCACCGCAGTCCAACTATCTCCCTGATCGATCGATCGAAACACCCCAACCGCTGTCGCTGCAAACAATACACCCTGAGAATTAGCTACCAAACAACGCACATCAAAATTACTCAAACCCTCATTAACCGACTGCCACTTTGTCCCAGCAGCTACTGGCGCATAGCGATAGACCCCACCCTTCACCTTACTACCATTAGCAACCTTCGTTTCTGTCGGAAGATCTGACCAACGGGGAGCATTATGGCCAAATAAATTGGCCTGTTGCCGAAAAGCCATCACCACCGGTTGACGGGGCGGCTTAGTAATTGTCAATGATTTTGAGTTCAGCGGCTCTGTTGACAACAAACGATTCCAAGTCACCAGCGTATGACCAGCCGCCGCGATCGACTGTACCTGATCCAACATCAACCAATAATAATTTCCATCAGCACCATCGCCATCCATCAACAAGATCGAGTCTCCGGGCTGAAGCTGAGTATTAATACCCTCTAAATACAGCTTGCGGGTCGCAGTAGTAATTTTTTGAGGACGGCGCAATCGCGGCTTCAGGGCATTCCACTCCACCCGCGCTACAAACTCCGCCGTAGTTTCAAAAGTCTGGGGCGACTCATCCTGCCCCGGAATACTCATAACCTGCGTGCCTTGGGGGATGATTGCCATTGGTTGAGAATTAGGCGTATCCTCGGTCATAAAAGCTAATAACGTACTCGCAGCCACCCCCGGATCGAGTTCATAGCCGATCGCCCGCGCCATTTCCAACACCGATCGGCGTTCTGTCGCCGTTAAAATATAGCCTTCATTAATAATTCGCTCCTGATAAAACGTCAACACATCGGCAACTACTGCGCAGGCATCCAACAAAGCGATCGCCGGATCTTCGGCAGCCCTGGTAGTCAGTTTTTGCAAAGAAATTTCTTGGGGTTGCCCCGGCACATCAAACTTAGAGAGCAACTGCTCCAACAACCTTGCCCGAAAAGATGTATAGTCTCCAATGCGGTAGCCCAACGATGGTAAACCAGGGCGATTAAATGGTTTCTGAGGATCTTCAATAAAACTCATAATCCGCCCTCCATCATAAATTCAATTTTGCCCAACCCTGGCCGATTAGCATTATTATCGAGCAGCACAATTTCTAACCGAGCACAGCTAATTCGGCCTGTTTCTAGCTCTTTTTGAGCAGGTAAACCCCAACGCTGAAAGCGATCGACCTCCAACGACTCCACCCCAGCCACCTGCATGGCCTTCTCGATCACTTTACTCAAATAGAGCGGTTGACCAAAGGTGAAATTATCGGGATGGAAAAAAGCCAACTGCCCATCAGGCAACAATCGAACACTAAAAGCCAAAATTAGAGCAGCTTTCACCTCACTGCGAAAATAGCCCGGTTTCACTTGCACCGTCATTGACAAAGCCAACGGCACAAACCGAGGTTCCTCAATAGCTACATCGTGCCCAGTCAGCCGAAATGGCTCCAGAAAATCTCTGAGCTTTTCTTTAAACTCCTGATTCACCGGTAGGCCATCCACCCGATCGACCGTAATAAAAATGGTGTACCAACTCCCCGTCCAACGACGAGTAGCTAAAGCTTTCGACACTCCCGGAAACCGCTGGACAATTTCGGCGTAGTCCGCCTCTGTCACCGCCCGTTGCAGAGTCCGAAAAGCCTGTGGGGCATCTAGCCGCACCTGTTCGATCGACTCTGGATCTACACCACCCTGAGCAGGTAAGGGGTTGCGAATCGGACTAGAGTTATTAATGCTAACAATATCCTCTTTGGGGACAAAGTCTGGCAAACCACGATCATCATAAATATGGGCGATCGACTCTGCTCCCACATTGCCAGCCATACCATTGCCTACCCGATAAATTGGGTTTAATTTAATTCCGGCCTTGGGTTTACGACCTAAATTACCATCCCCAAAACGTAAATATGCTCGACCGTCATCCTCTGTTTCTACTACAAACTCCCGCGCAAAGCGATCGCTATTCAACAAATCTCGCTGAGGATACCAATAATGTTTTTCTTGTCGCTCCAGATCTTCTTCTACCAAAATCACCGCAGGCATAATTTGCATCAGGTCTTTTCGGACAGCATCAGCAGCGGCAGCCTGAGGGTTTAAGTCTCGATCGAAATTAACTGGAACCAATTTGCCACTACGATTGCGAACTTTTCCCTGTTGAGTAATCGGGCCGTAAGTTAGCCGCACCACCCGTTCGCTAGTATTTGGATCAAGATCTTGTTGCTCATCGACATCGGCAGGATGATTGATAGTGCGACCAGCATCTACCAACACCACATTGCCATGCACCACACTATAGGGAATTTCGTGATCTCCAACAGTTTGAGAAATAATTAAATCGAAAGGCAACCGATCGGCTACGCCCCATTTAATTTCTATGACCTGTTGGTTAAATATGGGATCTTCCAAGACGTTTTTTTCTGTGATCATCACCGGGTGACGATGGGCAGGATTAGGATCGATGCGTAGATCAGGGGTGTTAATCCCCACTTCTTCTAGCATCAAGATGGTGCCCAGCTTGAGCCAATCGCTCAATGTTCGGTTAGGATCTCTGAGGGTAGCTTGGGTAGCGCCCTTGGGTAAATAGCAATCACCATCACCCCAGGTGTAAAAATGAATTTCGTTGGCTATGGGATCGATCGCTACATCCTGCATTGCTTCAAAGATTACCGCTCCTTCATTAATGGCGATCTTAAACTGTTTGTCGTTTAACACCGTAGGTAAATTCGGACGCTTAGTTAAAAATCGGGTGCCGGGATAGGG
>JANOXZ010000314.1:0-2841 GCA_031418695.1 Synechococcales cyanobacterium VAR_35_metabat_10 | reverse complement strand
AAACGTTTGGTGTCGTATTGAGACTGGGCGATCGCCCCTGCTTTGTATAGTTGCTCATAGCGGCTTAGCTCACTGCGAGCATTACTTAACTCCGCTGCTATTTTTTTAATTCCTGCTGCTTGCACATTTTTATCCCCCTCTAACTGGGCTGCTAATCTGCTCACTGCTGCTTGTTGCACATTTTTATCTCCCAACCACTGTGCCTCTAATTTAGCCAAAGATTCTCGCTGTGTTCTTTCTTCACCCAATGACTGGGCTTGAGTTCGAGCAATTTCGGCTTTTTGAGAGTCAATTTCGCCAGTTTTGGCACCGGCTCGCACTTGAGCTAGTTCTGCTTGAGCCAAATTTACTTGTTCTCTGGCTTCTACGAGCAAACCCTGCAAACGATCGCGGCTATCCAAAATAGCAATCGTTTGCCCGACTATGATCCGATCGCCACGTTCTACTAGCAGTTGTGCCACCCGATCGTTACTTAAGGTAGCGGGCACTGAAACCTTAATGACCTCTGTTTGAGGTTCTATTTGCCCTAATGCCACAACTCGTTGCACGACAATAGTCGGCTGCTCCTTGTTTTTAGGCTCCTGGCGTTGGCCAAACTGAGTTACCCCGTAATAGCCGATTACGCCTGCTACAGCGGCAACCGCAATTACTAGGGTAAGTACTCTACGGTTCGATGATTTCGACAAGAACTGGCTGTTCATAGATGGCAGGTAAAAACTTAAAACTGTACCGTCTGGACGGCGTACTTTTATTTGTACAGTCCAGACGGTATGTTGTCAACCCAGATAGTCCAGATGGTATATTTAATGGGTACGCCCACATTTCAAGCGGGCACCATTGTTTATCTTGAATCTGTAAAAAGTAATGGTTACTGATGAAACACCTGTGTCTGGTCAGGTTGGAAAAACTCGCAAGGCGCAATCTGCTGTTGCCACTCGCAATCGTTTGCTGCAAGCAACTAGTCACATCATCCAAACCCAGGGTGTAGAGCGGCTAACATTGGATGCAGTGGCTAAGGAAGCACAGGTGAGTAAGGGTGGACTGCTGTACCATTTCGCTTCTAAGGAAGCGTTGGTCGTAGGGGTTATTCAATATCTAATGGATGATTTTGATGCGGCGATCGTCCATGAACTGGCTCAAGATCATGCCCCTAACTCGCCGGGGAAATGGCTGAGAGCTTATGTCCAGGCAACATTTAACTACAAAATTCTGCCCATTTCTCTGATTACTAGTTTGTTTTCAGCAGTGACAAATAACCCAGAAGAGTTGCTGAAACCGGTGCAAAGTCGATTCGATGATTGGCAACAAAAAATGGAGGTGAGTGGACTTGATCCAGTTCGGGCAAATTTAGTGCGTCTAGCGACTGATGGATTGGGAACGAACGAGATGTTTGGTCTATCGGTAACAGATGATGCAATGCGGCAGCAGCTTTTGGAGATGCTGTTGGAAATTATTCAAGAAGCCGAATCTGACGATCGCAGCTTACGGCTGAAGCCTCGTCATTGAAATTTCCGAGAATCTAACTAGCCACAGCCTCTAAATGTTTTGCCACTCTCTCATGGTAGGATGAATCCTCGATATTCTCTGAAAATGCTGGACTGTATGAACCTTGCCCCCACCGCCCCCAACTGGCAAAACCTAGCCGATCGAGCACTCCAGGGAGAGGCATTGGACAAAGCAACAGCCCTCGCAGTACTCCAAGCACCAGATACCGAAATACTTGACCAAGTTGCCGCTGCCTACAAAGTGCGCCGCCACCATTGGAGCAACCGCGTTCGTCTGCACTTTTTACTCAACGCCCAAAGCGGGCTTTGCCCCGAAGATTGCCATTATTGCTCCCAGTCCAAAATTTCCACCGCCGAGATCGAAAAATATCCCCTAATGGCCGAGGAGAAAATCTTGGCCGCCGCCGATCGAGCAGCTAGTTACAAAGCCGCTACATTTTGTATGGCCATCTCTGGTCGATCGCCAAACGAACCCACCTTTGAACGAATCCTCTCCGCGATTCGTGCCGTCAAATCGCGTCATGACATGAAAGTCTGCACCACCTTGGGATTACTTTCTGCCGACCAAACCCAGCGCTTAGCCGCAGCCGGAGTCGATCGAGTCAACCATAACCTGAACACTGCCGAAGAACATCACAGCGATATCTGTACCACTCATACTTACCTCGATCGACTCACCACCGTCAAAAATGTCAAAGCAGCCGGAATCACCACCTGTTCTGGGGGAATTTTTGGAATGGGCGAAAACGACGAAGATATCGTCAGTCTCGCCTTTGCTTTACGAGAACTAGAAGTCACCAGCGTACCTTTAAACTTCTTGATCCCCATTCCTGGCACTCCTTTTGGCGGTTTCACCGATCTTACGCCCCAACGCTGCCTCAGAATTCTATGCCTGTTCCGGTTACTTTTGCCCAGCCAAGAAATTAGGATTGCCGGAGGACGCGAAGTGCAGCTTCGTTCACTTCAGCCCCTAGGTTTATATGTGGCCAACTCCATCTTTGTGGGTGATTACCTCACCACGCCGGGTCAAGCAGCACAAACCGATTGGCAAATGATTGCCGATGCAGGCTTCGTATTAGAAGCTGCTGATGGTTCGGCATTACCTTCAGACATTTTGGCTTCGATCTGTTAAAATCTAGTCCTACAGCCTAGTGCTGCCGTACAACTAGCCACACCTATACCAACCAAGTTTGACCATGCTGGACGATCTGCAAGTACTAGAATGTTCACTCCGAGACCAGCTTCATGCCCACATGGGTAGGGTATTACCCTTCCAGGTGCAATGTATTTTTAAAGATGGAGTGTTGTGGGTGTTGGCTCAACACTCCCAAGAAGT
>JANOXZ010000313.1:0-3261 GCA_031418695.1 Synechococcales cyanobacterium VAR_35_metabat_10 | reverse complement strand
CTTGCACGGTTGGCCGAGCGGTTTAGGCAACGAGCTCATAATTCGTACCAGACAGGTTCAACTCCTGTACCGTGCATTTTAAAAAAATTTGCCTTATGGGCAAAATGTTGCGTTTACCTAGGCTTGAGGCAAGATAGATGTTACCTTGAGTGCTAAGTTTTCCTTTTTTCTTATGCCTCCTACCCCCAAAAAAGCTTCTCCAAAAGCACCAGCGAAATCTGTTCGCACCAAAAGCACCACTCAAAAATCTGTTGCTAAAACAGTTGTCGCATCCAGCCCTGAACCAACACTGGCACTAACTGACCTGCATTTGCGATTAGCGGGACTGGAAAAAGAGAATGAGAAACTGCTGAAGAAAATCAGTAAAAAACGTCAAGAATTAGACAAGTTTGTGGGCGATGTGGAGGAAATCGGCAGGGAGATGGTCACACGCGGTAGCGTTTTCATGAGCCAGATCCAGGTGTTGGATGAGGAAATCCATAAAATATTTACCAAGATTTTTGATACTCGCAAGATGGGCAAAAACACTGCCAAAATGGTAGAAGAAGTGTACTTTTATCTTCAATCGAGTCAAGCTATTAGCATCAACCCCAATCGCCGACCTAGGAGCTTTTTAGAGGAGCTACTGGGTTTAGACCCTAATTTTAGAGGGGAACCAGAGGAATCTGATGATGAGGAAGAATCTGAAAGTGGAACGCGGGGCAAGGGCTTTGGTAACTACTTTGATACTGAAGACGATGAACCCGAAACGGGTAAGATCAATCGAGAGGAAACCCGCAAAATTCGCCAGACTTTTCTGCGCCTAGCATCGGTGTTTCACCCTGACAAGCTGCCTGATGAATCGAAGAAGGCTGACTACGAAGAAGTCATGAAAGAGATCAATGCTGCTTACCAGCGCGGTGATTTAGCGCGTTTATTAGAAATTGAAAAACAGTATGACGTGGGAGAAATAATTGATCTTACCAATGCCGATGATTTGACCATCCGCTGTCGGCAGCTCGATCGAGAGAATGAGCTACTTAAAGAACAGCAGGTCTCAATTCAAAAAGAAATGAAGGAGATGAAGAAAAGCCAACCCGGTCAGATGCTAAAAGAATATCAACAGCTCAGAAAACAGGGGGTGGAGCCGATCGAGGAGCTAATGGCTGAGGCCGAGAACAATCTAGACAATATGCAGATCATCCATGATTTTGTCCAGTCATTTTTAAATAAAGAGATTACGGTAGAAAAATTCAAACGTGGTCCAGCGGTGAAAAAAATGTATGCTGATGAGGACGACGATTTCTTTGATTTCGACGAAACTGAGATCATCAATTCCATCTTCCGATAGCCTCCAAATTTTCCTGTCAAACTAAGAAAATGATCACTGAGCGAAAGGTCACTGAGCGGAGCCGTTCGCGTAGCGTCGCCGCTAGGCGATAGTGAACCGTTCGCATTTTGCCACCGTGAGACAACCATCCTCACTCCCAACAACCTCTAAAATATTGCTAATACTCAAAAACGATCGATAACCAACAAATGAACAGACGTGACCTTCTTCTGACCAGCGCCAGTTTTATCGCAACAACTGCGGTTTTACCTTCATTGGCGCAGGCTGCTCCCACGGGCAAAATAGTCACCTTAGACAAAGATTTGCGGGGCTACTATGCTGCTCCCAACTCCCGCCAGCCTGCTCCGGCAATTATGGTGTTGATGGAAGCCTTTGGTTTAAATGACAACATTAAAGGTGTGTGTGATCGATTAGCTCAAGCGGGCTATGCTGCCCTGGCTCCCGATTTTTACCATGGTCAGGTGTTTGCTTACAAGGATATTCAATTGGCGATCGCCAAGCTTAAAACCCTTGATGACTCGGTGGTAATGGCAGAATTCGGCAAAGGACTAGATTTCCTGAAAACTCAAAAAGCTGTGACTCAACAGGGCGTGGGTGTGACCGGTTTTTGTATGGGTGGTCGCTATACGTTTTTGGCTAACTCGGTACATGCCGATCGAGTTAAAGCAGCAGTATCTTTCTACGGCGGTGGCATTGCGGCCAAAGCCGATGTGGCCGGACGACAGATGTTGCTCGATAAAGTAACCAAGATGCAGTCTCCTATCATGTTTATGTATGGCAGTGAAGACTCTTACATCATGGCAGAGGAGCATGAGCGGATTACTGCGGCAATGTCTAAGGCCAAGAAGCGCTACGCCGTTAATGTGTTTCCGGGAGCAGGACATGGCTTTATGAGCGATCGGCGAGAAAGTTACAACCAGCTAGCAGCAGAAGAGGCTTGGGCAATGACTTTGGCTTTCTTTGATCGGCATTTGGCCAAACGGAAATAGTCGAATTACTGGGGAGTAAGTTAGTTTTGCTTTCTTTAAGACTTCCCTCAAATCCTGACGGGGTGTACCAGAAAGCCCCAATCTCTCTATTTAACAAAAACAAATTTGAAAGTCTATCCTCACAAGTTCCTCAACTTTCGGATCTAATCTAGATATATTCACGTCAAGTGGATAAAAAGAAACCTAAATGGTTGTGAGTTCTCTCGCTTTTAATAGCTTGAGGGCGACTTTTCTATAGCTATATTGTAGTTAATCTATAAAATACATCTATAAAATTCATCAAATTAGCTAATGCTTGACGTAATATCAGAGTGTATAATACAATACATTACAGCACTAGTCTGAAATCTACCGATCGTTTAAGTGTAAGGTTTGGGTCTTTGCCTCCAAAAATCCTAGTTTGCTATTTTTAGGTTCGATGATTATGCCTACTGGTTCTAATTCTAATGAGATATCTCTATTTGTAAAGCAAATATTGAAGAATAGTGCGCGGGGAAGTGCTACTTTAACCGAGCTAGAAACGCTGGTGATTAGTACCGTAATAAAAAAAGTTACTTATCGTCAAGCTAGCATTCAGCATCAATATACGGAAAGCTCTTTTCAGAATGCGGCATCTCATCTTTTTAAGGAATTATCATTAGCGCTGGGCATTCGGATAAGTCGCAAAAACTTTGCTGAGGTTTTAGAAAAAGAGTGGCTATTGGCAGCAGAAGTACAAAGTGCCTCGACTACAGTATTCGATCGATTGCAAGCGAGTCTCTGGATTAGGGCCGAAAAAGCCAAGTTGGTATCCATCAGTTACCACGCCAATCATCCGTTGGATATCACTAACTATTTAATTAAGTATTCACCACAGTTTGAAGTGACATATTGTTTGGATGTCAGCAGTAAAAACTCGCCCTTAGAACTACTCTGGTGCCTGTGTAATTCGCTACAATTGCC
>JANOXZ010000312.1:0-10135 GCA_031418695.1 Synechococcales cyanobacterium VAR_35_metabat_10 | reverse complement strand
CAATCGGCTCGGCGCCCTGCGCGAGCAAACGCTCTTTCACGTCGGGCAGATTGATGATTCGAACTGGTGGCAATGCCCGCCGATTCTTGGCCGCGATGCTGGAGAGCATAGATGCCAAAATAGGTTAGTTTGGCCACATCTTGGCCGGGGGCATAGACTCCAAACACCCCGCAAGCTTCCTCGGGTTTATCGGCGGCGGTCTCTTGGGGGAAAATAGAGTCGTGGGGGATCATTCAGGCAACACTCCAGCAGCAAAGGGTGCTTTCAATCTTAACTTAACAAATGCTTAACAATTACCTTTAGTGAGTATATTTTCTCAATCTTCAGCAAATCTTCCCAATTCCTCTTCAGATCTGCCGTTACACCGTTAGTTTTTTAGTGTTTTTATGAATGACTCGAACTCAATTGCCCAAAGAATAGCCGCCATTCGCCAGGAGATTCCTCCCACAGTCAAGTTAGTTGCCATTAGTAAAGGAGCAACCGTCGAGCAAATGCGGGCAGCTTACGCGGCGGGACAACGTGATTTTGGGGAAAGCCGGATTCAGGCAACGGTAGAAAAGCAGGCTGCCTTAGCTGACCTGCCCGATATTTGCTGGCATCTGATCGGTCAGTTGCAGAGTAATAAGGTACGGAAAGCCGTGCAGATGTTTGATGTGATTCATTCGGTGGACAGTTTGAAGCTTTGCCAGCAAATCGATCGAGTGTCTAGAGAGATGGGTAAGTCTCCTCAAGTGTTCTTACAAGTAAAAATGCTGCCTGATCCCCAAAAATCTGGCTGGTCAGAGGCAGATTTATTAATCGATTTGCCAGAGATAAATCAATGTAACTTTTTACAAGTAAGCGGCTTGATGTCAATTGCACCAATGGGTTTAGATGATAAAGAACTGTTGTCTCTATTCATTTCTGTGGCCGATTTACAAAACAAAATAAATCAATATGATTATCCATCGATTAATTTGAAATATTTATCTATGGGAATGTCTCAAGATTACCTATTGGCTGTAGCGGCTGGGTCTAACATAATTCGTGTCGGAAGTAAAATCTTTATATGTTAAGGAAAAAAAACATAATAGCTGCTACGTACTATATAAATCGTGTGTTTCTGTCAAATCTTAAGGAAAACCGAACTTTTTTTGTGATCAACCGACTAGATTTTAATAATCTTTTCTGTTAGATTTATTTTCGTTGATTATTTTTTGTGCTTCCAACATTTTCATTAGCACATAAGTACTCGCAGATACAGTTTAACTAATAGGCTCGCAATTTTTTGTGAAATCTTTAGGAAAACCGTATTTTTTTCAGGCTTTAATAATATTGTGCTAGATTTACCTTCATTACACTCCAGGAGCATCACCAACGTGAGTTTTCTTAGCAAACTAAAAGATATCGTCGGCCTCAACGATCAAGACGAGTACGATTACGAATATGAAGATGTAGAGCAGCAGCCCCATGGCTATGCTGATTATGCCGCTCCATCTCCCGCTAGTCCAGCAGAAGCCCCTACTCCTCGTGCTGCCTTCAATGCCGAGTTGAGATCTAAGGCTAGTAACGTTATTGGTATGCCCGGTGTATCTCATGGCGCATCCGAAATGGTGTTGATTGAACCCCGTGCTTTTGAAGAAATGCCTCAGGTTATTGATGCTCTGCGCCAGCGCAAATCAGTAATTTTGAATATGACCTTGATTCGTCAAGAAGAAGCACAACGCGCTGTAGACTTCGTGGCTGGTGGTACTTATGCCATTGATGGTCACTACGAGCGCATTGGCGACAATATATTCTTGTTCACTCCTAGCTGTGTTCAGGTCAGCACTCCTACTAACGTTTTAAATGAAGTAGTTCAAGCACCTGCTCGCACTCATCGCTCGGTAACTCCTGGCAATCCTTGGGCTAGCGAAGCGATCGCGCAGTAGAGTAATCTGGCTAATGAGCGTTGCGTAGCCAATCGCTACCGTTTAGTGGCTGGAGGCTTACAGTTTGCAAAAGGAACTTGGAATCGTTGGAGGCGGGGTCATGGCAGAAGCCATTGTTTCCCGCCTTCTAGCTGTTGGTGTATATCAAGCCGAGGCTGTAGTAATAAGCGACCCCTTGGCCGCTCGTCGAGATTTTTTACATCAGCAATATGGTGTAGCCGTTACTAATAGTAACCAAGAGGTAGTGGAAGCTGCCTCTATTGTTTTGGCTGTCAAACCTCAGGCACTGCGGTCGGCTGTGAGTGGTTTGAATGTGACTGCCGATCGATTAATCATTTCAATTTTGGCGGGCGTAAGTATCAGCCAACTAGAAAAAGTTTTCCCCCAGCAAGCAATTGTGAGAACCATGCCCAACACCCCAGCAACTGTGGGAGCCGGGATGACGGCGATCGCTGGGAATGAGCGAGTAACCGATGGTCAATATGCTTTGGTCAGCAAAATATTCCAAGCAGTTGGTAAGGTTGTCAGGGTTTCGGAATCTCAGCTTGATGCCGTAACTGGACTCTCGGGATCTGGTCCGGCTTATGTGGCCTTAATGGTGGAAGCTTTAGCGGATGGCGGCGTGGCTGCTGGTTTACCCAGAGCAATGGCGCAAGAATTGGCACTGCAAACAGTATTGGGCACGGCACAATTATTAGATCAGCAGCAGTTGCACCCAGCAATTTGCAAAGATCGGGTCACAAGTCCTGGTGGTACTACTATTGCTGGTATTAGAGCCTTAGAAAAAGGTGGATTTCGATCGACCATTATGGAAGCTGTGATTGCAGCGGCCAATCGATCGCAGGAATTGAACCAGGGTTGATCGATCGGCTGTAAAGTTGCTGATGTTGTCCAGGGAAAAGCTTAGCTGCATGTAGTATGAGCAACTTTGGTTTGCACCTAGCTGTAGGTTAGTACTCTAACTAATGTGATCAAGGCCGTTGTGCAAACTCCGCCTCGCCCTTCTCAACTTTTCTTTGACGATTTTTTTTGAAGTGCAATCCTCACAAGTTCCTCAACTTAATAGCTTATAAATGAGGATTTAAGTCCGATGTATCTAAAAGTTCTGGCTTGGGGTAGATATACTACTTCAGGCCAGAACTTTATCAATTCTAAAACCAATTACTACGATAGAACAGTCAAAATTCCAATTGTAAAATAAATAGGCTTATCAATTTTCAGGCACAGAGATCGAATCTCAAGATCACCCAGGTTTTATGAATTCAATTTTATCGACCTCAGCAGCGGTGATTAATACGCCTACATAACCAATCGGTAAACTGATGGGAGCCGGGAATTGTGTTTGAAACGGGCTGAGGATTTCGGCTGTGGTGGGCGGGTTTTTATTTGGAGGTTTTGTTGCTGCGTGCTGGTTGTGAACAAACCCGCCCCTCCGTTGGTGATCTTGGGTGGGGATGGGGTGTAATTGCCAATTTTCGCTGCCGGGGGCTTGCAGGATTATGGGGGGATCTTGATCTATAGTGACTTCTACTTCTGATAATGGGGTATGGAGTCCAGTGCCAATCGCCTTTAGATAAGCTTCTTTTACGGTCCAAGTCTGAAAAAAAGCTAGTTCCTGCTCTGCGGGGGGTAACTTTTGCCATGCGGCAAACTCACTGGGGGCGAAGAAACGCTGAATAATGCCAGAGAGATCCATCGATCGAATTCGTTCAACATCAATGCCTACCGGTCGATCGCTCACTGCATAGGCTACTACATCGCCGCTGTGAGATAAGTTGAATTCTAAACCGGTTACTTGGGGTTTGCCCTGAAGACCAATAGAGATTTCGATTTCTCGGGGCGATCGATCTAAATAACCACCCAGAATTTGGCGCAGTCTTGCCCGTGCCACTATTTTTTGTTGACGCACATGGGGCAACCGACAGCGATCGCACAAGGCCAGTTCAGCGGGAGTCAAAAACTGGGTGAGGGCTGCTACCTCAATTTCGGGTAAGTCTAATCGATCTATCCATACCTCCACCCATCCTGTTGGTGAGCCGTTCGGCAAACTCACGGTAAGACCTGTCAAACCATTAGCCAGCATAGTATTCATGACTAACAAAAGGAATATCGACGATTTTGCCGGTGGTATTGCCTACTTGGACTTGCAGACCCACACCGCCAGCTTTGGATTTGAGATACACCAGACCTCGTTGACCGTTACAGCTAGTTAGGGTGCCAACCTTGGTTTCGTCCAGAATTAGGTCACTGCCGATTTCTGCTGATCCTTCTAGTTCAATGCCCCAGAGATATTGTTTGACTCCTTTATAGGTGTTGAGGCGGGCGATCGTTTCTTGGCCAATGTAGCAGCCTTTGGTAAACGAAATGGTCTGCCATAACCCAACCTCTAAGGGATTATAGTCGGTGGTTAATTCTCGATCGGCTGCCGGTCGCCCTTGGCGAATTCGCAGTTCTTCCCAACATTCTTCGCCGCTAGGGATAGCACCAAGTGCGACTAGTTTTTGCCAAATTTGGGGGGCGGCAGCGGCATCCATAAAAAAGGTGTAGCCAGGTAGACCAAGGCCAGAATCGGCGACGATGCATACTGGGATGCCATCAATATCTACGGTTTGCTGGAAACCGCTGGGGATTTCGGCTTTGAAGGTGGCAATGATTTGTGAGCTTTGGGGTCCGATTAGGCTGAAGGAGGCTTGGGTGGTTTCTTGGATGGTTACTTTATCAGCAAAAAAGATGTATCGATCGAGCAGTTGAAATATGGCATTTCCTTTACCAGGGGAAACCATTAGCAGTACTTCGTTTTCTGAGATTAATGCCAAGGCTAGGTCGATCGTTCTGCCGGTAGAGTTGACGAAAACGGTGTTACAGCTTGACCCGGGTTTGAGGGCGTTGAAGTCGGCGGTGCTTTGGTTATGCAAAAAGCGCAGTCGGTCTTCGCCGCTGACCAAGATTTGTCCCCAATGTGATCGATCGACCAACATTGCCTCAGAGTTTGCAGCCTCTAAAGCTTGAACGTTGTTACCAAAGCTGGCTGGGATGGCCGGATATTGGGCATCGAAGGTTGTGCCTTGGCTGGTGTGGTAAGTAGCGAGGTCGCTCATGGGGTCACAAAATAAAGCTGGAAGTTCTTCTAGATCCTACAGCTTGAGTAACACTGCTGCTATGAAATCGCAGCAGATTAGCAATTGCAGATGTTGCAGAAATTCGTTACCGATCGCCAAAAAAAATTTAGTAAATATTGTATCTTTGATTACTTAAAAATATGGCACCTAACATTTTAAGCATTCTTGCGAAAAACGAAAAATATTTTTCTCATGTCTTAAATGCTTGCAGTGAAAGCATTTGAGCCTTCGGATGCCAACATTCTGGCAGATTCACTAGACCGATCACGCATTATATCGATTGGGCTTGCCCAATATAGAAATATCGCTCTTAAACTTACATTCATTAAAATCACACCAAATGTTAATTGACATAAATCCGATTTTTCATAGGTTGGTAGAGCGAAATCATAGACTGACCCATCTAGATAAATTTTTATGGTAGATAAAACTGGCCTTGGCTTATATGAAAATGGTGATCGGAATTTTCTTGAAAAACCGGTTGATTTCTTGAACCTAGTTGATTTACTGCGTCACCGGGCAAAACATCAGCCCAACAATACTGCATTTACTTTTTTGCCTAATGGAGACGAAGAAGAAACAAATTTAACTTACCAAGAGTTAGATCAAAAGGCCAGAGCTGTTGCCGCTACTTTGCAAAAAATAAAAGCAACGGGTGAACGAGCATTGTTGCTCTATCAACCAGGATTGGAATTTATCCAGGCTTTCTTTGGTTGCTTATATGCAGAAGTTGTCATAGTCCCTGTCTATCCACCTAGACGAAACCACCACGGCGATCGATTAAAAGCGATTGTGACTGATGCTCAAGCGAAAATTGCCCTGACTAATTTATCTGTACTTTGCAATATTGAAAAAACTTTACAAGAAGATCCGGAACTAGCCAAATTAAATTATGTGATTACTGATGAAATTGATGATAGTAAAGCCCATGACTGGCAACTACCTCAAGTAGATAAAGATGCCTTAGCCTTTATTCAATACACTTCTGGCTCTACTGGAACCCCTAAAGGAGTAATGCTTTCTCATGGAAATCTACTATATAACTCCCACCTAATCTATCAATGTTTTGGTCATACTTCTGCGAGCCGAGGAGTAATTTGGCTGCCACCGTATCACGATATGGGGTTAATTGGTGGAATATTACAGCCTCTTTATGGTGGTTTTCCGGTCACGTTAATGTCACCGGCTACCTTTATTAAAAAGCCTTTTCGATGGTTGCAAGCGATTTCTCGCTACCGAGCTACTACCAGTGGCGGACCAGACTTTGCTTATGATCTTTGTGTACAAAAAATCACTGCTGAGCAGCGGACAACTATTGACCTGAGTAGCTGGGAGGTGGCATTTACCGGAGCCGAACCCATCCGTTCTCAAACTTTGGATGCTTTTGCTGATACTTTCGCTGATTGTGGTTTTCGTCGTGAGGCTTTTTATCCTTGTTATGGGATGGCAGAAACAACTTTAATTGTCTCGGGAGGTCTCAAAACTGAAGCCCCAATTATCCGTTATTTTAGTAAAGATGCACTTAAACATGATTTAGTGATAGAAACTACTAATCAACAAGCAGACCATAAAGCCGTAGTTGGCTGTGGTAGAGCGTGGTTAGATTATTCGATCGCGATTGTTGACCCTGAAAGTTTGATCTCTTGCCCGATCGGAAAAATCGGTGAAATTTATGTATCAGGATCGAGTGTAGCCAGTGGCTATTGGAATCAACCAGAGCAAACCCAACGTACCTTTCATAATTATCTTGTAGATGCTCCTGAGAAATCATTTTTGCGCACTGGCGATTTAGGCTTTTTACATGATGGTGAATTATTTATTACTGGTCGGCTGAAAGATTTGATTATCATCGCTGGTCGTAATCATTATCCTCAGGATATTGAGCACACAGTATCACAATGTCATTCTGCTTTGCGTCCAAGCAGTGGAGCAGCATTTTCAATAGAAGTAGTCAACGAAGAAAGATTAGTTATTACTCAAGAGCTAGAGCGTAATTATTTGCGTCAGGCCGACTTTGAGGAGATATTTAAAACAATTCTTAAAACTGTCTCCGAAAACCATGAAGTACAAGTTTATTCGGTGTTATTACTTAAAACAGGAAGTTTGCCTAAAACATCTAGTGGCAAAGTTCAGCGCAGTGCTTGTCGGACGAGATTCTTAGCGAGAAGTCTTGATGTGGTGATGGATTGGAGTATTAACCTTGACTTGAAATTCTTGAGTAATGAATCTGGGGATTCATCATAAAAATCACTAATCTAAAACACTAAGAACCAACGAAAATATACATTTCATTCAACTGGAGGACTCCAATTTGTCTACTCAAGCAGAACTAGCAGTATCTTATGATGTTTCTAATGATTTTTTCCAATTATGGCTAGACAAGCGTATGCTTTACACTTGTGCTTTATTTGATGACACTAATGACTTAGACACTGCTCAATTAAATAAACTTAAATGGTTCCACAAAGCAGTCAGAGCTACACCCGACAAACGATTATTAGATATTGGATGCGGTTGGGGAGGAACTATGGAATTCTTTTCTCAGGAAATGGGTGTAAAAGATGTAACAGGTATTACACTATCTCGCGCTCAATTTGCCCATGTTCAAGCTCAATCAGTTCCGGGTGTATCGGTAGAGTGTGTTTCTTACCAAGATTTTCAACCACAAGAAAAATTTGATAGTGTAGTAGTGATTGGGATGTTTGAGCATATTTCTACACCACAACAAGTTATAACAGGCGAACAAATCTTGTTATACCGAGACTACTTACGTCGAGTATGGGAATGGACTAATCCTGGTGCTTGGCTTGGGCTACAAACTGTGACTGGCATTAGAGTACCTCGCAAGCCTGATGATGTGCGGGAAATCGCTTGGTTGACATCCACTATTTTTCCAGGAGCAATTGCCCCGCGATTAGAAGCAATTATGGCTTCGGTAAATCCTTATTGGGAGGTAATGGAGGTAAAAACCCGCCGAGAAGATTATATAAAAACAACAGACGAATGGTTGCGACGACTAAATAGTCACGAAGAGATGATTCGACAACGTTGGGGAGATGCAAAATTCGAGGAATACGATCGATATTTAAAAGCCTGCATTATGTGCTTTGAAAAAGGCTATCAATCTTTAGCACAGATTGCCATGCGGCGGATTGATTAATATTGATGTGAATGTATCCTGTTTTGGATGATTCAACAAAATCATAAAGAGAGTGATTCTCGATCAAGATAGTTTGGTCTCCTTAATGGGATTCATTCTAGTAACATCAATGATTTTAGTGCAAATATATTTTTACTAAAGAGAGATAATAATGACTGATAATCAGATTTTGACTTTGCTACAAGAAGCTTTTGAAATAGCTGCTCCTGAAGAATCACAAGCAGTAGAATCCCTAAAAATAGACAGCACTCTTGGCGAGTTTGGCATTAGTTCGATCGCTTCTTTAGAAATGGCTGGATATGTTGAAGAGAAGCTAGATATTCAATTTGCAGATGATGAATTATCTCAAATTGCTACCATTAAAGGCTTTGTTGATTTGATTCGTAAAAACCTTAAGGTCTAATTTTAGCTAGGCAGCAATAATATTAACGGAGATAAAATGGTTGCTTCATTAACTAGTCAAGAAAAAACATACCGTGCTTACATGGAGTTTTTTGACATTGCTGAGCGGACTCGTCGCTGGAATCCCATGAATGATATTCCATGGGATAAGCTCGACCCCTCTAAAAATACTGAAGAAAAAGCAATTCGTCTGGAGACAGCTTGTGGAGTGGAATTGTATCTGCCCGACTATGTCTCCAATAGCTTTAATCTCACTCGATCAATTTTTGGACATGCTTGGTTTCAGGCCAACTGGGGTTATGAAGAGTCCAAACATGGACTTAGTTTTCGGGAATATTTGATTCGCTCTGGGTTGAGAACTCCAGAGCAATATGCAGATTTTGAACAGAAAATTTTTACTAAAGTTTGGGATTTGCCATTTCATACTCGTAGACAAATGACTTGTTATGGTGCGCTGCAAGAATGTGCAACGTTTCTCAACTATCGAAATCAGTTTAAAAAAGCCCAAGAAGAAGGAGATGAAGTATTAGAGAAAATTTACTTTTATGTTAGCCGTGATGAGGGTGCTCATATGGGTTTTTACATCAAGGTTTTGCAATTTGAACTAGAGGACGATCGCGAGGGTACATTAGACGATCTGGCTCATGTGGTCTATCACTTTCAAATGCCAGGGATAGGATTGGTTCCAGAATATGACCAACGACTTAAAGTTGATGGAGTGGTGATCAGCTCCCAACAATTTCTTGAGAAAGGTGTTTTTCCTTTATTAAAAGCTGTTGGCACTAGCCGTCAAGAGATAGTTAAACTATTCCGTAAAAAGGCATCAATCTCTCCATGAAATATTCTAAAACTGCATTCTCAGTTCAAGCTGAGCAAGAAGCCCAGCAGGCTTTATTAGGATTCCTTACTCCGCTGAGGCAACAACCATCAGAATCAGAACAAGCATTATTTGCCAAAGCAACTATATTATCAATTCCTTTCAATGCCTTGAACATCAATGCGTTTTGCTGGGGTAATGGACGGACAATTTTATTAGTTCATGGTTGGGGCGGCTATGGTTTGCAGCTAAGTGAGTTTGTTAATCCATTACTAAATGCTGGCTATCGAGTGTTAGCCTTTGATGCACCCGCTCACGGCAGCACTCCCGGAGAGCAAACTAATTTCTTTGAGCTAGCTCAGGCTATTGCTACTGTAGCTCAATACCAAAGCCCAATTGAGGGGATTATCGCTCATTCATTTGGTGCGGCCAGCACGACTTTAGCACTTTGTAATGGCTTACAAACTGGTAAAGTTGTGTATCTGGGGGCTGTAGGGTGTTTATCAAATGCTGCGACTACCTTTGCTAAAAGAGTAAGACTTTCTGGCGAAACAACAGCAGCATTTCGATACTTGTGTGAAGAACGGTTCGGTCAAGATATTTGGCAAAAATTTACTATCGACCAAACGGCAAGGCATCTTTCTATCCCCATAACCTTATTTCATGATCGGCGCGATCGAGAAGTGCCATTTTCAGAAAGTCTAGCTATTTCACAAATTTGGTCGGG
>JANOXZ010000311.1:0-1548 GCA_031418695.1 Synechococcales cyanobacterium VAR_35_metabat_10 | reverse complement strand
CCCCACACCACGATCGGGCGCGGTTGTAAAATTCACAGCAACGCCGTTCTGGGTGACTTGCCCCAAGATATTGCCTTCAAAAACGAAGTTAGCTATGTAATTATTGGCGAAGATTGCCAAATCCGGGAAGGTGTCACCATTCATCGCGGTACCAAAGCCGGGACGAAGACTACGGTAGGTAATGGTTGCTTATTGATGGTCAATAGTCATCTGGCTCACAATGTGCAAGTCGGCAACCAAGTAATCATTGCCAATGGTGCCCTGGTAGCAGGCTATGCCCAGATAGGCAACCAAGCATTTATCAGCGGAAATTGCCTGGTGCATCAATTTGCGCGGGTTGGAAGAAATGTCATGATGGCCGGTGGTTCAGCGACTTTTCGGGACATACCACCATTTTGCATGACTCGCCATCAATCCGGAAACAGCGTGATGGGCTTAAACTCGATCGGCCTCCGCCGAGCCGGTTTGAGTGCAGCCGATCGCCTGGAACTCAAGCGGGCTTTTAAAGTAATTTACAAATCTAATTTACTAATTGCCGAGGCGATCGCCCAGCTAGAAGCAGATTTTGACAATCCACTGATCAGCGAAATGCTCGATTTTATCAAGTCTTCCGAACGCGGCATCTGTCGATATATTTATGGTAACAGTGATGACAAAGACTAGACCTCATTGGTTCTGCGCAGTACAATAAGCCCAAACACAAGCGGGTGACATTATGACTGACTCTCTGGCCAATGCCAAATGCGTGCCTTGCCATGGCGGTGAACCAGCCGCAACCGAGGCCGAAATCAATGAACTGATGCGCCAAATTCCTAACTGGTGCAAGTTTGAGGTAAATGGTGAAAACCGGGTAGAGCGAGTATATTTATTCGATAATTTTCAGGCGGCACTAGATTTTACTAATGCGGTGGGAGCTGCTGCCGAAAAAGAAGAGCATCACCCAGCTTTGCTAACTGAGTGGGGCAAGGTGACGGTAACTTGGTGGACTCATGCGATCGGAGGTTTGCATCGCAACGATTTGATCATGGCTGCTAAAACTGATGAAATAGCCGATCGATTTGGTGCTAAACCAATTCCAGCAAGCATGGCGCATCCCTAAGAGCCGACCAGATCTAGTTTCAAGAAGATCAACCAATCCAAGTCTTCAAACCCCAACCAATCAACAAGCCCAAACCACCAAATCTCACCGCCGACCAAAAAACTTCTACCGTTACTAGTTGACTCTGCAACTCCTTATCCAGTTTTGCAATATAGTCTTCCACCACTTGCAGCTCCTGCTTCACTTCCGACGAAGTAGGCCGACTTTTTAGTACTTTGCGCCGATCTGTCAACTCTTCCCGGACGATCGGAGCCACCTCGGCATAGCGTTCCACCAACCGATCGACCTCGGCCTCGATCGCCGCTAATTCAGCAAAAACCTCTGACTCGGCTTCAAAAATCTCGGGAGCAGCAATAGACATAATTCTAAAAAGGGGAATTTGGGACAGGAAAGTAGCAGGTGTTAAGCTTAGAGTTCCATAATTTTGCCGGGAATCGATCGATGAACCC
>JANOXZ010000310.1:0-10063 GCA_031418695.1 Synechococcales cyanobacterium VAR_35_metabat_10 | reverse complement strand
ACAGCGACTTTTGATGGCTTGTCGATCGCCTGGGCAGTCTCAGAATATTTGGCACAGACCATTCGATCACGCACCATTTTTGCTACTCACTATCATGAATTAAATGAATTAGCTTCGTTATTAGATAATGTAGCTAACTATCAGGTGACGGTAAAAGAACTACCCAATGAGATTATTTTCTTGCATCAGGTGAAACCAGGTGGGGCTAGTAAGTCTTATGGAATCGAGGCTGGACGGTTAGCTGGGTTGCCGCCAGTGGTGATCGATCGAGCGAAGCGAGTCATGAGCCAAATTGAAGAACATAGCAAGATCGCCATGGGGTTACGAGAGTTTGACCAGGATTTCTAGCTGTCTAAACTGTGATTTTTATGATTTATTGGATGGACAGGATTTTTCTTGCTCCGCATCCTGCCCATCCCTAAATCCTCTAATCCTGATCTGGCTGTTGATATTGGGCGATTTGGGCTTCTAGTTCTTGGACTCTTTGAGTTGCTCGATCGGCTCTTTGAGTTTCTTGCTCCAGAGCAATGTTCAATTCCTCGATCGGCAATAACCTGACACCATCATTTAATCGATAAAAGGCAATGATTTTGTCTTCCACCACAAGCTGAAGCTGCAATTCCTCGCTTTGATTGTTGGTGATTGGCACATAGACTGGTTCGGGATCTCCTTGCAGCCGAAATCCGCGCAGTTTCTCGGGAATCCATTCGCCTCGGGGGTCAAATTGCCAATATTCAGTAACGCCTAAGCTTTCATATAGGTTTTTCTTCTCCACATCATCTTTACTCCGTGTACTAGGAGAGGTCATTTCAAATATCACGGAAGGTACTTGACCTTCTTCCCAAATTTTATAGTTATCTCGACCTCCAGGGGCAACGTTGAAAATCACCATGACATCTGGGGCAACGCGCAGGCGCGGAAATCCCTGGGCATAGTATAAAAATTGATCGGCTAAGACTGTGGCTTGCTGTCCTTTAAGATGAGCCAGGAGCATGGCCAGGGTGGTCATAATGACATATAAATGGTCGTAAGATTCAGCCAAGGGTTCTCCGTCGGAACAAGGGTAGAAAATTTCGGTTGGTGCTGGATGAGCGGTGGGGTCGAGAATTACTGCGGTCATAAATTTTCTCTCTGCTATCTGCACTTAATTTTAGCAAAATAGCTCATAATTACAGTCAGGGATGTTAGAAAGGAGAGGGGAGTCATTGATTCTGCTGATTCGAGGCCGAGCTACAGTACAGCAAATAGATGTGATGCTTGCAGAGCATAGGTTTTACATCAAGCTCGCTGTTGACGTAGATCGTTTAATTCTTGCTGGTGGAGGTGAGATGCACTTTGATTGTGAACAAATGTTACTAAATGATGGTAGCCGTCAAGAACATATTTGGGGTGCTGGACTTATGTCTGAAACTCAAAAAATCACTTACGACTCACTAATCAACATTCGATCGCGTCAGAATAGGTCAATGGAAATTCTTGATCCGGCTATACGGCAGCAGGTTGACCAAGTTATTTATGAATTGCTAGGTAATATATGAATAATACTTTGTTAGAAAAGCAGGCATTTATCAAAAATGATTTGCCCAATCGGCTACGACAATTGGCAGATCACCTCTTAAAGATTAATTCTTTATCAAGTGATGATGCTCAGTCAACCCTAGGTTTAATCAAAGATTGTCGATATTTAATTGAATGGACAGCCCCAGAAATGGAGATCGATCAGGCAGTGAAATTAGTGGAAATTCAGCGCAAGTTGTCTTATTGGCTGTTTCATTGGGAGACTATTTATAACGATGAATCTAGGTTACAGCAGGTTAATCAAGATTGTGAGGCTTTGGCGCAAGTCGTGTTAGCAATCACCTGATTTTTATCGAGGCTTCTCTCAAAAAGTCGAGGGAAACCTCAGATTAGCAGTCTATGAGGCTGATAGCTTTTCTGTTAATAATCCAAAAATGGCACCGATACCCAGTTGCCACATATCGGTAGTCTTGCTAAGGAGATCAGCTTGATGGCTGTTGAGAATGGGCTGGGCAGCAAGCCAGAAGGAGGAAGCCCAAGCCAACATTGTCAGGGTCAGAACTGTGCTGAAAACAACGGTGAATTTCATGGTGAATTTTTATTTTTTTGTATGTTTTGATTCTATGAAATCGTTTTAATGAGATCATCATGCGTTTTGAAATCCTTTAAATCGTTTGCCTGAATAAGTTCTGGGAATCGATCATGAGATCACCATGAGTTTGTAATGAGATCTAAGTTTTGCGATCGAGAAGGTATTTGCACTAAAATGGAGAGCGATCATCTGTTCACCTAAAAGCATGGCTAGGTCACTCGTTGTTTGTCCAGAAGGAATTAAATTAGCCATAAGTGCCTTAACGACCAAGGGCTGGTCGCGGGAAGTGCTTGCTGGCAAAGTGACGGTAGAAACTCAAAAAGAGGTAAAGAGTGTATCTAAACAAACGATTGATAAGTTCTTTGCCGGTAAAGCAGTCGATCGATCATATTTTGCGGCCATCTGCAACACACTACAACTAGATTGGGAAATAATCTCTGGAGTAAAGATTTTACCTATTGAAGTGCCACCCTCAGCAGCATCAGGGAATAGTGATAGACTGCAACCTATTATTCAGTCGTACCTAGATTTTCTACTGAAGCCAAATGAAGAACAGATTTATATAGATACCGATGCAGTGCTTCAGCAGGAGACAAGAAAATCAGGAAAAAAAGGAGAGCAGCGAGAAGAGACGAAAGAGGAACAGCCACCACAACCGGTAGTAAAGAAATTGCTTAAGGATGTTCTAGGAGACAGGAGAGAACATGTGATTTTGTCTGGGAGACCGGGTTCTGGGAAATCGACGGCTTTGCAGCAGTTGCGGTTGGCTTTAGCTGCAGAAGGATTGGTGCCCGTTTTGGTGCAATTGAAGTACAATATACCCATTTTGGAGGCGATCGCTAACGAGCTGGAAAAGGGTGATCTGGAGTTAGAACCAGGGGAAATCAAGCGTTTACTGCGCAACCAAGAATTAATCTTGCTGTTGAATGGGGTCAATGAGATACCAACAGATGATTTACGAAGAGGTTTAGATTATTTTCGAGAGCAGAATTCCACAGTATCGATGATTTTTACTACCCGTGATTTAGCACTGGGTGGAGATCTGGGGACTAGTCAAAGGTTGGAGATGAAGCCTTTGACTGTGCTACAAATGCAGGAGTTTGTGGGACAGCATTTGCCGGAGGTGGGGGGAAAGTTATTGGAACAGTTGGGCGATCGATTACGAGAAGTCGCGGAAACACCTTTGTTGTTAGAGATGCTCTGTAATGTTTTTGGTGAAACGGGGCAAATCCCTGAGAATAAAGGGGATTTGTTTCGGTTGTTCCACGAGAAGTACAAAAAATTCAAAGAATTGCCTGATGATTCTCAGCCGTTTACATTGGAGATTCTACAACAGTTGGCTTTTGTGATGATGACTGGTGCTCCATCTAAGCCAACGGAATTTTGGTTGACTATTGATCGGGGTTTAGCGGAAAGGAAAATTGAGAAGTTTTTAAGGGAACGCCAAGAAAGTGATGCACCATCTAAATCAAAAAAATGGTTAGGAGATTTGCTGAAACATCATTATTTATTGCAAGTAGCAGCGGATGCAGGTCAGATAGAGTTTCATCACCAGCTATTCCAAGAATACTATGCAGCAGAGAGACTGTTAAGTTTGTTTGATGATGATAATAATAATGACGTTACTGACGAGCAAAGATTGCAGCATTTGTACCTGAATTATTCAAAGTGAACAGAGAACAGCCCGATCGGTGGCAAAAAATCCGTCAGCAAGCTACCGTTCTTAAACAACAACTCCTCAACCCCGATCGCCATCTCCAAGCCAGTAAAGCCACCCTAGTCGAAGTCACCAAAGCTGCCTGGGAAAAAAGTCTCATCGTCAAAGCTGTTATCACCTACCTCGATAAGTTTAGTGAAACTCCCAAGAAGGAATAGAACACAATTTTTCCTTGAGTTCTCGCCGTCTTTCAAGAAATTTTAACAAATCCCTAGAATTCACCATCTTAAGCACCGTCTGTTTTACCGGCTGAAAGCTTTGCTGAGCAAAGATTTTATACCCTGCATTTAATCCTGAGCTGTTATAATGCCTTCGGCAACAGCATTTTCGGTTGGGACAAGGAGTCTCTATCTCAACAAAAGCGCTGCTGTGGCCGATCGAAGGTAAAAGTCACTTTAGCTCAAGGAGACAGTATGGCACGGGTAATAATTGTAGGTGCAGGTGGAGTCGGTAACGTGGTTGCACACAAATGTGCAGCCCGCGAAGAGTTCAGCGCAATCTTGTTGGCCAGTCGCAGCGTGGATAAATGCGATAAAATTGCCGCACACATTGGTTCACCAAAAGTTACAACAGCCGCACTCGATGCCGATGTGGTCGCAAACACTGTCAAACTGATCAAAGAATTCAAACCCGATATCTTAATTAACGTAGCACTCCCCTACCAAGATTTGGTTTTGATGGATGCTTGCTTAGAAACTGGTGTTCATTACTTAGATACTGCCAACTACGAACCGATCGATGTAGCCAAATTTGAATATAGTTGGCAATGGAAATACCAAGACCGCTTTAAAGCTGCCGGACTCACCGCGATCCTCGGCTGCGGATTCGATCCAGGAGTCACAGGAGTCTTTAGCGCCTATGCCCTCAAGCATTACTTTGATGAAATTCATTATCTAGATATTATTGATTGCAACGATGGCAATCATGGCAAAGCATTTGCTACCAACTTTAACCCCGAAATCAACATTCGAGAAATCACCCAAGTCGGCAGATACTTTGAAAATGGCCAGTGGGTCGAAGTCCCAGCTCTATCGATTCATCGTCCTGTGCCCTATCCAGAAATCGGCGATCGAGAGTCGTACTTGCTCTACCACGAAGAGCTAGAATCTCTGGTCAAAAACATCCCCACTCTCAAAAGAGCCAGATTTTGGATGACATTTTCTGAGAACTACATCAATCATCTACGAGTATTAGAAAACATCGGCATGACCCGAATTGACCCGATCGAATACGAAGGCCAGCAAATCGTCCCGCTGAAATTCCTGAAAGCCCTGCTCCCCGAACCAGCTTCACTAGCTACTAACTATACTGGGCAAACCTCGATCGGCTGTCATATCAGCGGCATCAAAGATGGCAAACAGCTCAAATACTATGTCTACAATAACTGCCAACATGCCGAGGCTTACGCCGAAGTAGGATCACAAGGAATTTCTTATACAACCGGTGTCCCCGCAGTAATCGGCGCACTCATGGTAGTAAATGGCATCTGGAAAAACCCCGGTGTATTCAACGTCGAAGAATGCGACCCCGATCCATTTATGGAACTATTAGGTCCTATGGGCTTACCTTGGCACGAAGTTATTGATGGAGTCTCCCCGTTTGAGTAATTAGTGATGAGAATCATAGATGGTGGGCAATGCCCACCATACAAATTAATACCAATGTTAAATTGGTTTCCCAAAATTCCAATGTTTTTTAGATCGATCAAACAGCGTTGTCGCGCAGTTGCGGAGATCGACCTAACTCAGTTCAATAAGTTAAGACAACGCGGCAACTCAGCAAGATCAACCCTTACGTTGGGAGGTTTGGAGGGCGGCGTAATGCCCTCCCATGGGGGGTCTGGGGGGCTAGTCCCCCAGCATCAACCTGGCTTAATACCGTAATCCTAATTTGAAATTGCTAGATATAAGTAGGTCTGTGCAATTAATAGAAATTGACTGAAATCCTTGTGGTGGGCAGTGCCCACCCTACAAATCGTCTTTCCTTACATCAAAAATTCCACCCCTCGATTCCCCGAGTAACCATGACCCAAAATAACGACAAAATTCTAGCAGCCATCCCCTCACCCTGCTTTGTACTAGAAGAACAACTACTCGATCGCAACCTAGCTATTTTTGATCGAGTGCAAAAAGCCGCGCCGATCAACATCATGCTAGCCCTCAAAGGATTCTCACTATTTCACAGCTTCCCCCAACTGCGCCAAACCCTCAAAGGCGCTTCCGCCAGCTCCTTATGGGAAGCCCGCCTAGCCGCCGAAGAATTTGGCAGCGAAGTACATGTATATTCTCCAGCCTACCGAGAAGTAGACGTACCCGAGATTCTGCCCCATGCATCCCACATGACCTTTAATTCGATCGGCCAATGGCAACAATTCAAATCCCAAGTAGCCGCATACACACCCAAGAAAATTTCGGTCGGTTTACGTATCAACCCCGAATATTCCCCCGTCAAAACCGCGCTCTATAACCCCTGCCAACCCTCCACCCGACTAGGTGTTTCCGCTTCGCAGTTGGGTGATACTTTACCCGAAGGCATCGATGGATTTTTGTCCCACAATTTATGTGAAAGCGATTCTTTTGCCTTAGAAAAAACCATTATCAACATCGAAAAGTTATTTGGACACTTATTACCACAACTAAAATGGCTAAACTTTGGTGGCGGCCATTTAATGACTCGCCAAGGCTATGATATTGACCACGCGATCGAAGTCCTCAAAGCCTTTCATAGTCGTCATCCTCATCTCCATTTAATTATGGAACCAGGCTCAGCGATCGCCTGGGAAACAGGATTTTTACTAGGTACAGTATTAGATCTAATCCCCGCAAAAGACATCACCAATGTCATGTTAGATGTATCTTTCACCGCCCACATGCCTGATTGTTTAGAAATGCCCTACAAGCCAGCCATCCGGGGTGCTCATGAACCAACAGAAGGCGAAACTTTTTATCGCATGGGTGGCTCTAGCTGCTTGGCTGGCGATTTTCTCGGAGACTATGGCTTCGACCAACCATTGAAAATCGGCGATCGCATTATCTTTGAAGATATGATGCACTACACAATGGTGAAAACCTCGATGTTCAATGGGGTCGTACATCCATCGATCGGTACCATCAAAAAAGACGGTGCATTCCAACTATGGCGAGAGTTCTCTTACGCAGACTATCGATCGAAATTGGGTTAGGCTAGCTGAGTTAAATAACACTTACAGCCAAGAACAATCTTAATTTCAGTTCTTCGCTGTAATCATCTTCATAAATCAATGACTCAATTAAATCTTTGAGCAGATCTTCCTTGATTTTATTTTCAGCCAGCCATACTACGATATTTTCCATCTCTATCACAAATTTTTTAGTGATACTGTAACCATTTAGCTCCAAAAAATAAGTGCCCAAAGCAATACTGGATCTTTTGTTGCCGTCACTAAAAACATGGAATTTGACCAAGGCAAAAATCAAATAAGTTAGCTTGTCCACAAATTCTGGGTAGTAGTCATCATTTTGGAGATGCGTAAGCGAACTCTCTAACTGTCCTAGATTATTGATGCCAGCCATACCACCAGATTGATCGATAATCCAATCATGAACTTGAATAGCATGATCAACGTCAAAATACAGGGTTTCGATAGCTTCGCTTGCATCGGAGGTGATCGGCATAGTCCTACCGATCCTTTAAGCGCTTAAACACAGCCATTATTTCAGGGTCAGCTAATTGTTCTTGCAAAGAGCGACTAGTTTCACCTAAAAATCTTTCAAAGTCTTGAGTCGGAACACTTTGAATATAAGTTTCCAATTTATGGTGCAGTGCATCTCTAAATCCTAGATCCCGACTAGCCATCTTAATCCGGGCATCTTCAATAATAGGTTTAAGATAAGGGTTGGATTCTGCGGCCTGAATGATTTCGTCAAGTTCATAGGGCTGAAGCTTGCGCCCTAGCTGCTCAGATTTTGTTTTCATTTCTTGAGCCAATCCATTTTCCACACTTGCCACAGCAGTTAGCACCTCTGAATACATAGTGTCACGGACATCATCCTTTTTCGATAGCTTTAATATCTGCTTATACTCTGTTGCATTTTCCCGAAATACTAATTTGTAGACCTCGTTGGTATACAATCCATACTTTCCTTTGCCCATTTCAACAAAATTGTTGAGGGCATCAGTAAAAATTTCGCGGTAGTTAAATTCTTGATATGATGCTGGCAAATAGTTTGGGTCACGCTGGTTGATATATTTGGTATGTCCACCTGTTCGCTCTGCCATTACATCAATGACAATATCTAGTAGGCGCGATCGAATCAGACGAGCACGCTCACTTTCAGTAAGTAACATTGCCAAATTAAGAGTCGCTCGGAAGCTGAAAACCCCTAGCACCGTTGTTTTTTTGGTACCATAATCCATTACGGTACCAGAATTGGCTGCTTTAAAGTCGTTGAGACTTTGGCCACGCAAAAGGCGATAACCATTGTTTTTCAGTTCATCCGCATGAGCAGCTAAGTATTTCTCGATCGTGCTATCGCTAATATCAAAAATCTGGGCTAATTGCTGCTTCGTAAATAGCATCTCGCCTTCAAACAAAACCCCACCCAGGTCTAAATACTCTTCAACCTTGCTCAGAGCATAAGGATTGTTTAAAATATTCTGTCGATTATGCTGTGATGTGGTTAGGTCGGTTGTCATCTGAATTTAGTTCCTAAGCTGGAATGACGTTCTAATTATATCGATCGAGCTGTGAAGTTGTTAGAAATTCAGCGGCAGTTATCCTATTGGCTGTTTCATTGGGATGATATTTGAGCGATGCGACTAAGTTACAGCAAGTTCATCAAGACTGCGGGGCTTTGGCACAAGCTGTGATAGAGGCCATCTGAAAGAATCACCGTCATCTTCCAGAATTTTCGCTATTCTAGAGGAAGCGCTTTGATTCTTGCTCTAGCCCATGTCAGATTTTGACTTTCAGCCTTATCGAGATTTTATTCTGCTTGATGGTGACAAGCAGCGGGCTTTGTATACGCCTACTGATGCGCTGTTGCCGTTACAAGTTGGAACGATCGATCGGCGAGAACAAGGGGAGCAAACAGAGTCTTCAGCAAAAAGAACGGTAGAACTGTTACCGGTGTTAGAGGGGTTGCGGAAATATGCTTTGGGAAACCAAAGAGAACATATCATTTTGGCTGGTAGACCTGGTTCGGGGAAATCTACGGCTTTGCAGCAGTTGCGACTGGCTTTGGCAACAGAGGGATTGGTGCCAGTTTTAGTGCAGTTGAAGGGTGATCGATCTGTTCCAGAAATGATTAAGGGGGAATTTCGGCGGGTGAAGCAAAGAGTATCGTTGGAGCAGATTGATGATTGGTTGTTAGCCAATCGATTAGTGTTACTGCTTGATGGAATCAATGAAATGCCAACGGATGATTTGCGGCGAGGCTTAGCAGAGTTCCGAGAGCAGAATGCTACAGTGTCAATGATCTTCACTACCCGTGATTTAGCGATAGGTGGAGATTTAGGGATTAAGCAGCGATTGGAGATGAAGCCTTTGACCGAGTTGCAGATGCGAAAGTTTGTAGGGCAGCGGTTGCCGGTTGATGGGGAGAAGTTGTTGGAGCAGTTGGGCGATCGATTACGAGAAGTCGCGGAAACACCTTTGTTGTTAAAGATGCTCTGTGATGTTTTTGGTGAAACAAAGCAAATACCTGAAAACAAGGGGGAGTTGTTTCGGTTGTTCCACGAGAAGTACAAAAAATTCAAAGAATTGCCTGATGATTCTCAGCCGTTTGCATCGGAGATTCTACAACAGTTGGCTTTTGTGATGATGACTGGTGCTCCATCTAAACCAACAGAATTTTGGTTGACTATCGCTCGGGGTTTAGCGGAAAGGAAAATTGAGAAGTTTTTAAGGGAACGCCAAGAAAGTGATGCACCATCTAAATCAAAAAAATGGTTGGAAGATTTGCTGAAGTATCATTTATTGCAAGTAGCAGCGGATGCAGGTCAGATAGAGTTTCATCACCAGCTATTCCAAGAATACTATGCAGCAGAGAGACTGTTAAGTTTATTTAATGATGATAATAATAATGATGATGTTACTGACGAGCAAAAGTTGCAGCATTTGTACCTAAATTATTCAAAGTGGACAGAGGTTATTTCAACTGCACTATCTTTAACAAGTAATCAGGAGCAAGCAACAAAGATTGTTGAATCGGCAATGAGTATTGACCTGTTTTTAGGAGCAAGATTAATAGGATCGA
>JANOXZ010000309.1:0-4548 GCA_031418695.1 Synechococcales cyanobacterium VAR_35_metabat_10 | reverse complement strand
TCTCACCAGGACGTAAACCAGTAATTTCTATTTTGACATCCTTGTCTGGTTCCATTCCATGCAATCGGATCATCTGGGTAGCGAGATCGTAGATTCTCACAGGCTCGCCCATCTCTAGTAAAAATACTTCACCACCCTTTGCCATCGCACCAGCTTGAATTACTAGAGTCGCAGCTTCTGGGATTGTCATGAAGTAGCGAGTAATATCTACATGAGTCAATGTCAGTGACTTACCAGAAGTAATTTGTTCGCGGAAACGAGGTACCACAGAACCGCTACTGCCCAATACGTTGCCAAACCGAACCATGGTAAAGCAGGTATTGTGAGTGGGAAGATCGGCTAAACCTTGGAGCACCAGTTCGGCGGCTCGTTTAGTTGCACCCATGATATTGGTGGGGCGGACAGCTTTATCGGTGGAGATCAGGACAAATTTATTTACTCCACAAGCGATCGCACATTTAGCCGTAGTGAGAGTACCGCCAATATTGTTGATCATGCCCGAAATTGGATTGGCTTCAACGATCGGTACGTGCTTGTAGGCGGCTGCATGATAGATAGTTTCTACCCCATACTTAGTTAGCACCTGGGTTAAGGATTGAGCATCAGTGACAGAACCCAAACAAGCAACCTTGTGTAAGTTGGGATAATTTTCGCCTAGCTCCATGTCCATCTGATAGAGTGCAAACTCATGCAACTCATAGATGATTAGGGTTCTAGGATGTTGCTTAGCAATTTGGCGACAGAGTTCAGAACCGATCGATCCACCAGCACCAGTGACTAATACTACTCGATCGGTAATATCATGTTGAAGTAATTCCGGATGAGCGGCGATCGCCTTACGACCTAACAGATCTTCAATATCCAACTCTCTAATTTTATTAACGGATACATGTCCACTCAGAATCTCCACGATACTGGGTACTGTTTTCACCGGTACACCCAAGATTTGTAGCTTTTGGAGAATATCTCTTTTCCGCTGTCCTTCGTTCGACGGCATCGCCAAGAGAATTTCATCAAAACCCACAGTGGCCTTTAACCTAAGTAATTCACCAGGTGAGTAGACTCTAATTCCTTGAACATTGCGACCTTGGAGATAGGCACTATCATCGACAAATCCAATTGGTTTCTTGCCATGTTCGCCGATTAAAGCTTGTGCAAGGACACAACCGGCACTACCAGCCCCATAGATCACAGTTCTACAGGTATCTTTAGCTGGATATTTGATCTGTCTGACTTTACCCAAAGTTAATCGGACACTGAGTCTAAAAGCCACAACTAACATTAGTGTGAGGATGCCATCATTGACTAAGACGGAGGCAGGAATTGTGGGATCGATCCCCAGCTTGGCAATTACAGCAACGATTGCCGAACTGGCAAAGATCGCTTTGGCAATCGCGAATACAAAGTCTCCACCTGTAAATCTCAATACCTGTTGATACACCCCAAAAGCCCAAAATAAACCAATCCCAACAGCAATTTTCAGCAATACGATACTGCTATGCTGCCATATTTCCATGGGTATGAAGCCAAATCCCCATTCAAAGCCAATTGCAGCACCAATCGAAGTCAGGAACAAACTAACATCGATGAACGTCAAGATCGTATACCTCTGACTGTTGGAAAGTGCGTCAACCAGTTTTTCAAGGGTTACTGCGGTAGATTCAATACTCAACAAAGATCGGTTGTTAGTGAACATAGTATTTTATGACACGATCGACGGTTTTAACTAAAGTGGAAATTTATATTTTCAGCCAAGTATGAAACTTGATTTGTGTATTTAACTAACACTATCGCAATTAGTGCGATCTTATTTAGATTAGTTAAGTTAATTGGCAACCGATTGATTGAAGCAATCTAAACCGGGCGACCTCAAACAATCACACTGTTGAAAAGCCGTCCACAGGAGTTTTGCCAATACATCTAAGGTATATTTTTTTTTGGCAAATGTACTCAGCCAAATATCTGAACTTAGAAATATAGAGGCTGAGGGCAACTGATTCATCGTCCCGATTCTTGAAAAGTCTTGGATTAAAAAACATGTGCGAATTCAACCGATGGGTAAAGCAAAGTGGTATCCGAAATATCAATTGCTCCATAAACTTAGAATACACAACTAACTGCTCCCATTCCGGAAATTTACAGTAGAATGTAAAAGAGACAACTTTGTCCGGTGAGGAGTGCACTAGAGAAACCATGAATCAAAATAAACAACAATCTAATTTCAAACACGCTCAGATCGGTCGAATTGCAGCTTTGTTACTAAGCTCGCTGTTTACCAGTCTGTTAGCTGCTGGTTCTGCATTTGCTGGACCTACTGCGCCTCAGAACAATAGCTCATTAACTAAGCTCGCTGTATCGACACCCTTGGCTGAGTCAGCTCAAGCTGGTAAAAACAGCGTCCCAGCGACTCCAGCAAGCAAACAAATCGCTCAAGCTAGCGATACCAGTGGTAATTGGGCAGAACCTTTTATCAAAGCCTTAGTCCAAAAAGATATCATCAAAGGCTATCCCGACGGTACTTTCAAGCCCGACCAACCAGTAACTCGTGCTGAATTTGCTGCTCTATTAAGTAAAGCCTTTCCGCTCGAACCAATTCGCGCCCCACGTAGATTCAAAGATATCCCCAAAAAATACTGGGCAACAGAAGTTATCCAAAAAGCTTATCAAAGTGGATTCCTCGCCGGTTATCCCAATGGGACCTTTGCACCTAAACAAAATATTATTCGGATTCAAAGCTTAGTCTCCCTCATCAATGGTAATAAGCTCGAACCTGCTGCGAGCTTAGATCTCAACGGTGTATTCGGTGACGCAGCGCAAGTCCCCAGCTACGGGCAAAATGCCCTAGTTGCAGCAACTCAAAAATGTGTGGCCGTCAGTGTTGAGGTTGATAGTACCAAGCTCCCAGCTGGTAACTTCGGTCCTAACACCGTTGCTACTCGTGCAGACGTAGCTGCTTATATTCACCAAGCATTGGTTAGTTCGGGTAAACTATCTCCGTTACCTCAAGACAGTCCTGCTAACAAGTACATCGCATCTTGTCCTCAAGGTACCTATGTAACCAGTATTGGTGCGCCACCTACTGCTGCTGCCCCAACTGCTGACGCAGCGATCGCTCAATTAAGCGTTCCCGGTCAGTTGCCAGAGATGGCTCCCATGGCTACAGGTACCTTCCCCGTTGGTGGTTTGGGTACTCCCACAGCCTTTGGTGCTAGCTGGGGTAACTTGTTCCTCGGTGGCAGCTTCCAAAATGAAACTCGACCGAATGTATACAGTAATCCTAACCTACCTAGTGATGCAGCAGCTACCCCAGCTGATAAACAGAAAGGCGGCGACTACTATGCCTACTCTGTCGGTCTTGGTTTAGGTGATGCTCGTAACCTTATTGGCTTAGAAACTGTTGCTACCACCTATAATGCTGGTAAAGCTGGTTTATTCAATAACGGTGGTGTTAGCTTCAAAGCACACAAACTGTTAGGCGATAACTTTGCGATCGCTGGTGGCTATGAAAACGCGATTACTTTCGGCAAGTCATTCCCTAGCGATCCTAATGGCACCAATGGCGGTCAAACTGGTTACGGCGTAGCTAGTTTGATCCTCAACCCAGACCCTAATTTGGGCTTCTTCAGCAACACCACTTTATCAGTAGGTGCTGGTGCTGGTCGGTTCCGGAATATTGGTGATATTCGTGCCAACAGAGATACAATTAATGTGTTTGGTAGCTTAGGTACCCGCCTATCGTCTAATTTCTCCTTAGTTACTGACTGGAATGGTCAAGACTTAAGCGTTGGTTTACCAATCACTATTCCTTTTGGTGGTGGTTCATCCTTCCAAGTTACACCTGCACTAGTCGATTTAGTCAACGGTGAATCTGGCGGTTCTCGCTTTACTGTTAGTGGCGGTTTGGGTTTCCAATTCTAATCACGGCTAGTTGATTTGTTTCCTAAGGGAAGTGTGGATTTTAACACTGCTACTTCCCAATGGAATTATCTGTCCTCTTTATCATGAGCATAAACATGAAAATCTTGTCTTATTTACTGGGGCTGGGTGCTGTAGCTAGCCTAATAACACTCAATCTCAGTCCTGCTAGTGCCCAAGTTGGTAACGGCTCCGATAACGGTAACACATTCACCTCTACTGTTAATGCTGGTGGTGGTGGAGTTGTTGGTGGCGGTGGATCTGGTTATGCAGCTCAGAGTCAAGCTGCTGTCAACCAAGTTTCACAATCTCTAACTGCCAATAGTATTGGCGACCAGGCTACATTTGATACGATCAATGGTGGCGAACCTGCACCTCTAGTTACAGCATTAGTCCCTAGTGGTGTTGCGCCTGATGGTGCAACAGGTAAAGCTGCAACTGCATTGGCTACTACCGTGAAAGGAATGCGGTCTGGTAATGGGGAGATCAATGCCAGTAAACTAAGTGCAGCAGTTCCAGCTTATAACGAATACGTTAAAGCTTTGGTCGGCGAACTCGGTCCTGAAAAAGCACTGTCTAGCGCACCTGCTGGACAAAAAGCTCTGCAAGGATTTTTGGGTCAATTGGTTCAAG
>JANOXZ010000308.1:0-2458 GCA_031418695.1 Synechococcales cyanobacterium VAR_35_metabat_10 | reverse complement strand
GTGGCTGGTCGAGTCCAATTCCGATCGAGTTGTTGAGTAACTTACTTGGAGTCGAACCCACAACGTCTTGGGTTCAGGTCGTGGATGCATCGTTAGGAATTGCCATGACAGTTCTGAAAGCTTATTTCCTAGTCTTCCTGGCAATCCTTACCCGCTGGACAGTACCCCGCGTTCGCATCGACCAACTGCTCAATCTCGGTTGGAAATTTTTGCTTCCAGTCGCACTCGCGAATCTCTTGATTACCGCTGCACTCAAGTTAGCGTTTCCGACAGCTTTTGGAGGATGAATAAATAATATCGGGGTGTTTTGTCTGTGACCACAGTTTTAGAACTCACCCCCAGCTCCTCCAAGGAGGGGAGCCGGAAAGAAATATATAGTAGTAACTTATTCCCTCTCTCCTATTCCCTACTTACCCCTCATGTTCAAATTTCTGAAACAAGTTGCTGATTACGGCAAAGAAACAGTCCAGGCTGCCAAATATATCGGTCAAGGACTGTCCGTAACCTTCGACCACATGCAGCGTCGTCCGATCACCGTTCAATATCCCTATGAAAAGTTGATTCCTTCCGAGCGGTTTCGGGGGAGGATTCATTTTGAATTTGATAAATGTATCTCTTGTGAAGTCTGCGTGCGGGTTTGCCCGATTAATTTGCCTGTAGTTGATTACGAATTTGACAAAGCAAGTAAGAAAAAGAAACTTAACAGTTATAGTATTGACTTTGGAGTCTGTATTTTCTGTGGTAATTGTGTTGAATATTGTCCAACTAATTGTCTGTCGATGACTGAAGAGTACGAACTAGCGACATTCGATCGACACGAACTCAATTATGATAGTGTTGCTCTCGGTCGCTTGCCTTATAAAGTCACTGACGACCCAATGGTTACTCCGCTACGGACACTAGCTTATCTACCCAAAGGTGTCATGGATCCTCACGATCTGCCTGCTGGCTCGCAACGCGCTAATAGTAATAAATAATCCGTAACTAATCCTTAGCATCTTCTTCTCCAGGAAGATCTCAAGAGTCGATCGATAACCAATAACCAATAACAAAAATGCAAATTGCTGAAGGTGTTCAGTTAGTTACATTTGGAATTCTCTCTCTCCTGATGTTGGGAGCTGCTTTAGGCGTAGTTCTCTTTGCTAACATAGTTTACTCTGCCTTTTTATTGGGTGGAGTATTTGTCAGTATGTCGGGGATCTATATCCTCCTTAACGCTGATTTTGTTTCTGCTGCTCAAATCTTAGTTTATGTCGGTGCGGTAAATGTCTTGATCCTATTTGCGATCATGTTAGTCAACAAGCGCGAAGACTTTAAGCCGCTGAAAAATGGCTGGGTACGTCAGGGTTCAACTGCCTTAGTTTGTGCTGGCTTGTTTGCACTTTTGAGTACGGTTTCGATCGCCACTCCCTGGGCAATTTCGACGACGGAAATTCCCCAAGCAAGTTCGATTGTTCGCATTGCCAAACATTTCTTTACTGATTTCCTCTTGCCATTTGAGTTAGCATCTGTCTTGTTATTAATGTCAATGGTCGGTGCAATTATTCTCGCTCGCAGAGATTTCTTGCCCGATGAAATCGTCGGTCAAACATCAGTTAAAAACAATCTCACGCTGCCCGAACGTCCTCGCGAACTAGCTGGAATCGATCAGTAGCTTACTCTAATCTTCGACCTTGGTTCTCCTATCCTCAGATCAAAGCCCATACTTAATCTTGCCTCGGATAAGTATGGATGAGGGGAGGAATAGTGAACTAATAACTAATCACCAATAACAAGCTTAAATGTTGCAATTACAGTACTTTTTAATTTTAGCTGCCGCTTTATTTTGTATTGGCATTTATGGACTAATTACTAGTCGAAATGCAGTACGGGTATTAATGTCGATCGAGTTGATGTTAAATGCCGTCAATTTGAACCTGATGGGATTTTCTAACTATATCGACCCAGTAGAGATTAAAGGGCAAGTCTTTACAATATTTGTGATTGCGATCGCTGCTGCGGAAGCTGCTGTAGGTTTAGCGATCGTGTTATCAATTTATCGCAACCGCGATACCGTAGATATGGAACAGTTTAATTTACTGAAGTGGTAACCGAAATATATCAAAATTGCATCTAATCGATCGATCTGCCTGAGCAATAATGCCACACAATCTAAATATCTAAACCATTCAAATAGCCTATGAATCGGTATTCATAAATTCATAATTTATAATTCAGTTGATATATTCTTTTTGGCAACGCTTTACATTATCGGATTTATCCCTGGACAGATGGGTTGATTCTAGCTATTTCTATCGCTGGGTAGGTTGTTTACAATCTTGGCGACAACAAAGTTGGTTGATTCAGTGGGGTGATGAGATTGGGGCGATCCTGACAGCCACGGTGTTTGTATTATCGCCCTTTGCAACATCGCTATTATCTACAGATCTAATCGGGTTATTAATGGTCGGAGTAGCAG
>JANOXZ010000307.1:0-2181 GCA_031418695.1 Synechococcales cyanobacterium VAR_35_metabat_10 | reverse complement strand
CGGCGGTGCGATCGGCCACCAACTCCTCAATTTTGGCAGTTAACTGTTGATGTTCTAAACTGCGTTCTGCAATCTCGGTGGCCAAAGTAGCCAAAGATTCTTGCTGAGCCGCAATGCGATCTTTAGTGCGGTTGTTTTGTTTGAGAGTATTGACGGCTTTGGTTGCCAGTGGCTGATCAAGACTGGCTTCCAACAGCTTTTTCTCAGCTTGCAGTGACAGCAACTCTGCTTCAATGGTGGCCGTCTCCCCCGCAATCCGTTTGCGGGCTGCTTCTAAGGCCATGACCTGATTTTGATGGCTGGCAATTTCCATCTGTAAACGAGTGCGCTGATCTTCAGCAATCAACACGTTTTCTTGGATGGCTTGCGCTCTGAGACTCAAATGATGGATTTTGGCATTTAAAGACTTACCCGATCGATCTAGGCGGTATTTTTCAATTCTTTTGACCACCCAAAAACTGCCCACACTGGTCAGGGCACATGCGCCACCAATGGCCGGAGTCGCACCAGGATTGATCAGCAATCCCAAAACGCTCCCCGTACCCAGGGCGATCGCTGCATTGAGAAACCAGTAATCTTTCAACTTCTTGAACCTGCCTTCTTAAACCCACGAGGTATCTGCTCGCTGCAAAGTGACTGATATTTAATAAAAGTTTACCATGCTAACCAGACCCACCGCTTATATATGACGGTGTAATCTGGCGAAAGACTGTTAGACTGGCGAAAAAGTGATCTTCTAAGGATGCCGTCGCCGTGACCGATCTAGAGAACCAAAATCAGCCAGAACCTACTACAGCAAACATCTCTGCTGATCTTCCAGATCCATTTCTGGAGTCCCCAATACAGACACCAGTATCCCCAGAATCTGACAGTGATCTGATTAGGCAAACAGCCAAGTCACCGACTAAAATTCTGGCCAAAACGCTAGAAGAAAATCGCTTCGAGTTGGCCAGAGCAAGCTTGCAAAATAGCTTAGAGCGTTACCAGACCAACGCACCAGCAGGTGCCCAAGCTGATATTGCCCTCTTGAATGAAACCTTAAGCAAGCTCGATCGAGGTTTGTACTGCATCGCAGTCTTTGGCCTAGTGAGTCGTGGTAAGTCGGCGGTGCTTAATGCCTTGATTGGAGAGCAGGTTTTAGATGTTGGCCCATTGAATGGAGTAACCAAGTTTCCTCGATCGGTGCGCTGGCAACCCAATCCCCAAACCCAAATTGACCTGATTGACACGCCGGGACTAGATGAAATCAACGGCGAAATTCGTGGGCAGATGGCGCAAGAAATCGCTAGCAAGGCCGATTTAATTTTGTTCATTATTGCTGGCGATATCACCAAGCTAGAATACCAGGCGCTTTGTGAGCTACGCACGGCTCAGAAGCCTTTGCTGTTGGTCTTCAACAAGTCGGATCTATATCCAGAACAAGAACGCCAGTCCATCTATACCGAATTACAAAATCTGGGCAACGAACCCACCGAACCAGCCGAATCTACCGCAGCCACAGCAACTAGTGAAATGCTACACCGCTTGCTTTCAGCAGATGAAGTAGTGATGGTAGCCGCCGATCCAGCGGCCATGCAGGTACGTACTGAGTATCCCGATGGCACCAGTAAGAATACCTGGGAAAAACCGGCTCCTCAAGTAGAACCGCTGAAAGCAAAAATTCTAAATCTATTGGCAGCAGAAGGGCCTTCGCTGTTGGCGATCAATGCTTTAGTCCAAGCGCGCTCCACCGAAAACCATTTGGCCGAAACTACTCTCAGCGCCATGGCAGCAGAGTCTCAACAGTTGGTCTGGAAGTTTGCTCAATACAAAGCCCTGGCAATCGCCCTCAACCCGATCGTCTTTTTTGATGTAGTGGTGGGTATTTTTATTGATTTGGTAATGGTGCGCTCTTTAGCCAATCTGTATAATTTACCGATTACTAGCTATCAAACCAGTAAGCCGATCACTGGAGTCTTATTTAGTGGTGCTAGTTTGCTATTAGGCGAAATTCTGACGGTATTAGTGTTCGGGATTGGTCGTAGCGATAATTTGTTGGACTTTGCCAGTTTTAGTTGGGCAGCGGTGCCCGGTTATTTTGCTGGAGGGATACTACAAGGGGCGATCGCTGGTTATGGTGCTTATGCTGTGGGCAAAGCAGCGCAGGTTTATTTATCTAAGGGCAGTACTTGGGGTCGCCTG
>JANOXZ010000306.1:0-6263 GCA_031418695.1 Synechococcales cyanobacterium VAR_35_metabat_10 | reverse complement strand
CCGGCGGTTTTTGCTCCATTGTTTTGACTGCTGCCATCATGCCAGTTATCCCACTGACTGGGTGTTTTCAGTGCTACTACCTGGACATCGGTAGTGGCATAGTAAAGGCCATTTTTAAAACCATCGGGATTGATATCGATGCTGACATCGATGCCTTGGTCTTTGATGATATGTTTGGCTTGAAAATCGGCTGCTTTGATGGTGGGGTCTACCACAAAGCTGCTTTGTGTATCATCGAGCTTTTTCACGGAGGTAGTAGTTTGGGTAATCCAAGAACTACCTTGATCACTAGATACTTTGTTGCTTAAGGAGTAGTCTAGCTTGCTCTTTTCGGCCCGACCACCAAGTTCGATCATCCCGATCGGCTGTCCACCATCTTTGAGAGCTACTCCATTGAATAGCAGTGAGGAAGGAGCCGAAAAACCACTGGGCATGGCTTTGACAGCGTCCTTTAGGTAGGCCGCTTCTTCTACTAGGCTATCTGAGCTGAGCAGCGAAAACTGTTGGGAGTTGTCGCTCAGGACATTGCTGCCCTGGGTGCGCATTTGTTTGGTGAAATCATTCAAGTGCTCGATCTTACCAACCATCAATATATAGAAAGGGTGGCCTTTGGCTAGAGTCGTGGCTTGGTAAGGATAGGGTGCAGTGCTGTTGGGAGGATATATTGATCCATCAAATTCGCTTTTGAATCCCCAAATTGCCACACCGTAGCCAGGTATTTTGAGATAGTTGTCTACTAGTTTTTTGGTGGCCTGCTTGGTGTCTCCGTCATCTTGCTGCAAGTCGGTGACAATCATCACCAACTTTTCGGTTTTGGGGGCGCTAGACTCTAAGACATCAGCAATTTTGTTGGTTTTGCCGGTGTAGAATGCCGGGGTTTTAGACTGTTGAAAACCTGCTCGATCGAGTTTTTTGACAGTTTCATCAAAGCGCAGATACTCGACCTGCCCAGGGTTCACGAGGCTGATGTTGTCTAAGATTTCTAATACTTTGCCATAGCGGGAGCTACTATTTTTCACAAAACCAGCCATGGAAGCTGAGCCATCGATCGCAAAACTGATCAGGTACTTGCCCCCAGCAGAGTTCTCGGTTTTAGAGGCGAGCTGGCAAGGCAATCCTATTTGTTTGCCGCTGACACTTTTTCCTTCGACTATTCCTACTGCTTCTTGCCCAACAGGCTTACAGCCGTTTAGGACAACTGCTACAATTATCAGAATTAAAAAATGAGGAATAGCGAGGCGGCTGGTTGTGGGCAGCATATTTGAGGTTAACTGTACGATTATGATAGATTATAGTGTCTGAGAGTTTGGTTTCCCTAAAATTTTTCTCACTCAGCAGCTTAGTCATTGAGATAAGCAATTTCTACTAAAATACCAACAGAATGATTATAACCACCGTTGAAATTATCCGTCTCTTTGTTTTCCCGATAATGGGACTGTTGTTGATGTTTGTGATCCAGCCCACCTTATATCAAAGCCAAATTATTCGTTTAACCGATGTAACCGTAGAGAAATGGTTGCCGAATGGTTATTATCCCCAAGCTAGCTTGGTGTTTGGCTGTGCTATTTTCGCCGCTTTGGCTTGGTGTGTGTGGAATACCATGTCACCGCCCGGTGCAATGTCGGTGCGCAAGGGTAGATCGATCGCCTGGTGGATCTTAAGTTTGGTGCCGATCTTGGCGGTGGTGGGAGCTACTATTTGGTCACGAAAAGCTGTTTTAGGAGATAAATTTGGTAGCGATGTAGCAACTTTATCTCTGGTAGCCCTGTTTAGTTTAGATATTTTGTTTTTATATTGGTTGACTACTGCTACTACCACACCAGGTAATGCGCGAGATTTACCGCCCGGAGCTAGGTTGTTTGGTCGCTAAAGTTTATTTTAAGTTCACAAGGGAATACCTCTTCCATGTCCAGTAAGTTATTTGTGATTTGTATTGGTGGTTCTGGGGCTAAGTGCTTCGAGGCCATTACGCAGTTAGCGGCGGCAGGTCTTTACAACGAACAGTCGATCGAGGTGCTGTTTGTAGATCCCGATGAAGCCAATGGCAGCATGGAGCGTGCCAGACGCAGCCTGAATACCTATCAGCAATGTCAAAGGCTGATGGGTGGCGACCAGCGGCAGACAAATGTGCCCTGGATGCAGACCCCAATTAAGTCTTACGATTTGTGGTCGCCTTTTGCCGATCAGCCTTTTAATCGAGAGCTGGCTAGCTTTTTTCAGTACAACAGCATTCGTAACGATAATCCTAGCTTAGCTAACTTTTTTGACGTGCTATACAGCCCCGAAGAGCGGGTACAGTCACTAGATGAAGGGTTTCGGGGACGACCTTCGATCGGCGCAGCGGTGATGAGCCAAATTAACCTTGATCAACTTGATAAAGCTCCTTGGGGCAGCATTATTCAAGAAATTAAGAACGCAACTGGTGGCGGTAATAATCCTCGGGTGCTTCTCTGCGGCTCGATTTTTGGGGGGACGGGGGCTTCGGGAATTCCGACGATCGCCCGGTTGCTCAGTAACAAGTTTGAGAAAGAAGGGATTCGCAAGTCGGTGCGTTTGGGTGGTTTGTTTTTACTGCCGTATTTTAGTTTTACGGTGCCGCCGGGAGCTAATACCAATGGTATTTATGCTTCGGCAGACCAATTTTTGCTGAATACCGAAGCGGCGTTGCGGTACTATGTGACCCAGGCTAGTAGTCTGTTTGACACGGTTTATCTGTTGGGGAATGAAGATACTGCCAAGGTGGATTTTAGTGTGGGCAAAAAGACCCAATCAAACCGTCCGCACTTTATTGAGCTATATGCGGCGCTGGCGGCGCGAGATTTTCTGTTGCAAGATCGTCAGGATGCTTTGATGCTTGTGGCGCGAGCTGCTGGGGGAGTGTTGAATTGGGATGATTTGCCGGATGGCGCAGTGGTGAGGCGTGGTTTGGTGAATGCTGCCCGCACGGCCTATCTGTGGTTGAGTGATATTCAGGGTGAGCTAGAAGCGATCCGCACTAGTCCAGGAAATCTGCCTCCTTGGGCGAAGCCTTTCTACGATGCCAAAGATCCAGTATTTCGGTTAGATGCCGATGCTCAACAAAATGAGATCAAAATAATTAATAGTTGGTCGGCAGATTATCTGCGCTGGTTGAGAGATGTCCATCAGTGCGATACCGATCAGGTACGCTTTTTCAATCACCAAATGTTTAGCACTAAAGAGAAGTTAAGCGAGTTGGTAATTGATGACCCCCGTGATCCCAAATCGAAGCAAAGGCAGGATGGTATTCCTTGGATTAAGGAAGAGCTGCGTCGCCAAAAAAGCACTGATAATCGGCGTGGCGGGGTGGGCTTAGCCACTTCGTTGTACCTCAATACCAACATTTAGTAGTTTCCTGTTGTTCTTTTATAGATATTGATTAGGTGTAATCCCATGACTGTTCCGATTTTACCCAAGCTCAAACCTGATGATTCATCTGTACAGTTACCCGAAAAGGGTGGTGAGTGGAAGGTTTATCCGAAGGCCACTTTTGAGGATGTGGCTAAGAGTTTAGATTACGCGGCACCCGGTGAAAATAAGCGGATTAACTCGGTGCCAAATATGTGGGCTTTGCCCATGACGCTGGAAATTCCGATTTTTAATAATGTTCATCCGCTACGCCAAGATTCGATCGGGCAGTGGCAGGGGATGTTGGCGGCGATCGCTTTTGCTAAAATTCGTAACTTTCCTTTGGTGGTGCAGCGCCTAGATATTGATGAGGTGCGCCGTCGTCATCCTTTTGCAGAAGCTCTGTGGCAATTGAAGCCAGATAGTGAAAAGAGTCTGTACAAAATTGATAACAAGGAAGCTTGGCAAGAAATTTATATTTGGACTTGGAATGGTGAGCCGGTGGGGATGACTAGTCCTACTACCATTGTGGTACCGGCTCCTGAAGGGATCTGGAGCGGTTTACCTTGGTGGAATCAGGACGATCGGAAACTAGTGTTTCCTCAGCCTTATTTGAGTGACGAAGAAAAGCCGTTGTTTGGGGGCTGGTTGAGTAATTTGTTGCGGGAGACTAATAACCCAGAATATAGTGGTCATCCCCAGACGGTAAATAATGTAGTGGGGTTGCTGGGTAATTTTCAAAACAGTATGGGGCGCAGTGCTTCTGAGGCGGATATTTTTGATCAAGATTCACCCCAGTATTTTGGAGTGGCTCTGAATCGTGGGGTACTGAAGGGACTGAATCGCCCAATTAAGCTGAAGGAAATTGGCTCTGGTGATTCTTATGTAAAAGTGGTGAATAGCACTAGCAAAACTCCAGCGAAACCTTTGATTTTGATTGATGCCGAAGTAGCTACAGTATGGGGAATTGCTCCCCAAAATATTCGGGTTCATAAAGATAAAACTTTGGCCTCGTTGAACATTGAAGACTTGCGGGCGGGGCGGATTGCGGGCTGGGATGATGTGAGGTGCATTGAGCCTCGGGATTTGTTTTTGTCGGAGTTGACTTTTATTGATGTAGATGATGCGCTGCCCGGTGGCTTTCCGGTGCAGTCGAATCAGCCATTGTTATTTAATAACAATAAAATTACGCCGCTGCTGCCCTTTAACCCGCTGTTGCTGGAGTATTTTACCCCAGAAGATTTGATGGGGCGGGTGCGCTTTATGCAAAATGGTTCGATGGTGCGGGTGGTGCTGAATTTGCCGTTAGCGGGGATGAATAGTGCTGCTAATGGCCGCCCAGAAGAATATCAGTTGGTGCGGGAATATACTTTGAATGAGCAAAATGCGATCGAAGATGTGCCAGTATTAGAGCTATGGCCAAATCTGAAGATTCCGAATTGGCAAGATTACTATGCTTTTTACTTTGATGCTAACGATACTTTTAAAGTAACTTTTGGCGACGCTCAAGAGCCACATACTTATAGCGATCGTAACGGTGACTATATTATTACTCGCCTCAGTAATTTTCCGACCCACATTAATTGTCAGCGGCGAGGCTACCCGGTGGGCTTTATTTTATTGAAGACTCCGATCGAACAAAAGCTCACTGACACCTGGGTTGTGGGTGTAGATTTTGGGACTTCTTTTACCAATGTGTATGTGAATCGCAAGGGTAAAGTTGAGCCACTACAACTAGAAAATTTGCACTTAAAAATTACGGCGGCTAACGTGGAAACTCGCCAGCCGGTGTTGTTTGAGAGCTTTATCCCTGAGGTGTTTGTGCCTGCTGATAAACCGCTGCCTTTAGCAAGCGTGTTGACGCGGTTGGGAGCGACGGGGAATGAGAAAAAGAAGGTGCTGTATGATGGGCGAATTTATGTGCCCGATCGAATTAATTTCCATCCAGAGTCGAATCATATTGAGACAAACCTGAAGTGGAAAGACCCCGGTAAGCTGAATCGGTTGTTTTTAGAGCATTTGGGCTTGATGGTGAGTGCTTTAGCCGCGAAGGCTGGAGTGGGTGAAATTAAGTGGTCGGTGTCTTATCCTTCGGCTTTTTCGCGGGCAGATATTAATGCTTATGCCAAAACCTGGCGAGATTTGACTGAAGATTTGCAGAAGCGCACAGGGCTGAAGCATGTTTGCCCAGAACCCGGTGAAAAGTCTTTCCGCACCGAGAGTTTGGCTTTGGCGCAGTATTTTGCAGATAAAGAGGACTGTAACCTGGTGCGCAGTGCCTGTATCGATTTGGGCGGTGGTACTTCCGATATTTCGATTTGGCAGGGCAATAATTTAATTCACCAATGTTCAATTCAGTTGGCTGGTCGTCATTTGCTGTCGCAGTTTTTAGAACAGCGTCCGGTGCTGATTGCGCGGTGGTTTAAGCGTCCGACGGAGGAATGGTCAGATTTGGCTGAAGATAAGTTTAAGGCTAAGATTGATTCTTTGCTGCGTCATGAGAGCGAGCGGTGGTTGAAGGACGATCGGCCTGAGCTGGAAGATGATAAGGATTTTCAGGGGTTGATTCGGCTGATGGCGATTGGCACTGCGGGGATCTATTACTATGTGGGGTTGATTCTGGGGACTTTGACTGCCGAAGGTAAGTATACAGAGGGCAAAACGCCTTCGGTATATATTGGTGGCAATGGTTCACGGCTGTTGCACTGGTTAGATCATGGGGGGGTGTTCACTCGTCGATCGGGCATTAATGAGTTGTTTCGGCGGATGGTGGCGGATGGTTCTGATTTGCAGGAAACTACTGGGAGTGATACCCAAATTAGTCAGCGTCCGAAGGATGAAGCGGCTTGTGGTTTGGTGCTAGAAAAGAGCAAGCTGCAAGGTTTAGATCGCAAGGC
>JANOXZ010000305.1:0-2305 GCA_031418695.1 Synechococcales cyanobacterium VAR_35_metabat_10 | reverse complement strand
GAATGTATTGGATCTGGGAACTCATTTTGGTTGCAGATACCAAATATTCGGTGGTGCCAATGTGGCGAGATTTGCCTTTGCCGCCGCTGACCAAAATGCGCAGACGCTTTTCGGTGCCGGAGCCGATGACAGTGTTGGTGGAAGGTTTGATGGCGATGGTTTTGTTGCCGCCGATCGAACCCACTAACTGCGAAGAAGTTACTGCGCTATCTAATTGAGCTGGACCGCGATCAAGTGCAAATATCCGGTTAAAGCCAATTTGAGTAGCGTTACCAGCCGAAGATTTGCCCCGTAAGCAAGGTACATTATTTTCGCCAAAGGCGCTGAGATACTCATCACTATCGATGTAGGAATCAATTTCAGCGTCATAGCCTTCGGCTACGCAGCGAACGATGTGTAAAGATACTTCTCGTTGATCTTGGGGGGCGCGACCCAATAAGTGTGAGAAATTTAGTTCTACGAACCGGTAAGGAGCGCAGGCTTCAAAATAGCGTGATTTGTAAAAATCGGATTTGGCCACAGCACGGACAAATTCGCGCACGCTGATATCGCCGTTGCAAAGCTGAGATTCAGCCGCTACTAGGCGCTCGCTTTCCATCACATGGGGGTTGCCCAATACTTGTTTGTAAACAGCTCTGATGACCACTTGCAGATCTTCGGAACTTCGGACTGGCCACAGCTCTAGCATGGATGCCATAAAAATGTGCTCCTAAAATATTGATATTTTTTTAAAGTGAAAACTGGCTAAAGATCTCTCTTTCTCTCAAGATTTAGTCATTAAAGAATGGAGAAACTTGCCCTTCTGAATTGTCTTATGGTGAAGTTATGGAAAATGAGAGAATTCACAAAACTTAATAGGTACTATAGCAGAAACTTATATCTCTTCGTAGTTCTTATCTTTTATATAGATGATGATTATTCGAGCTGTTGTAAGGGTATTGATTTCTTCGGTAAGCCTGGTTGCGATGACTGCGGTAAACTAAAAACCATCAAGTTTTGTTAAGAGCACCTCAACACATGGCAACTATCAACGACAACTACCTCAAACTCAAAGCCGGATACCTGTTTCCCGAGATTGCCCGTCGCGTCAACAAATTTGCCAGCGAAAACCCCACCGCCCCGATTATCCGCTTAGGTATTGGTGATGTGACCGAGCCATTACCCGCTGCTTGCCGTGATGCCATGATCAAGGCGGTGGAAGATATGGGCGATCGAGATAAGTTCAAAGGCTATGGCCCCGAGCAGGGCTATGCTTGGCTGCGAGAAAAGATTGCGGCTCAAGATTTTCAGGCCAGAGGCTGCGACATTAGCGCCGATGAAATTTTTATCTCCGATGGCTCTAAGTGCGACAACGGCAATATTTTAGATATTTTTGGTGACAATAACTCGATCGCAGTCACCGACCCGGTTTACCCGGTTTATGTAGATACCAATGTGATGGCTGGCCACACTGGCGAAGCTAATGAAAAAGGCGAGTATGGCGGTTTGGTTTACCTGCCGGTTACGGCTGAGAACAATTTTACAGCGCAGATTCCTAGCCAAAAAGTAGATTTAATTTATCTCTGCTTCCCCAATAATCCTACTGGAGCTGTGGCCACCAGAGAACACCTGCAAGCTTGGGTGGATTACGCCAAGGCTAATGGCTCGATTATTTTCTTTGATGCTGCCTACGAAGCTTTTATTAGCGACCCCACCATTCCCCACTCTATTTATGAAATTCCTGGGGCAAGAGATTGCGCGATCGAGTTCCGGTCTTTCTCCAAAAATGCGGGCTTTACTGGTACCCGTTGTGCTCTCAGCGTAGTTCCTAAAACTCTGACAGCCAAAGCATCTGATGGCTCGGATGTGGAGCTATGGAAACTGTGGAATCGTCGCCAGTCTACTAAGTTCAACGGTGTTTCTTATATCGTGCAGCGGGGTGCTGAGGCGGTTTATTCGACCGAAGGCCAAGCTCAAACTAAAGCCCTGGTTAGCTTCTATTTAGAAAATGCCAAGATTATCCGGGAGCAAATGTCTGCTGCGGGCTTGCAAGTCTACGGCGGTGTGAATGCTCCTTATGTATGGGTAAAAACTCCTGACAACATTACTAGCTGGGATTTCTTTGATAAGCTGCTGTTTAACTCCAACGTAGTGGTTACTCCTGGCTCCGGCTTTGGGGCTGCGGGCGAAGGCTACTTCCGGATTTCGGCTTTCAATAGCCGGGACAATGTGAACGAGGCGATGAAGCGGATTAGTACTCAGTTTAAGTAGTCAGTTGGACTGAGGTTTTGGGCGATCGCCTAACTTTTATACCACTGCAATTGAG
>JANOXZ010000304.1:0-2145 GCA_031418695.1 Synechococcales cyanobacterium VAR_35_metabat_10 | reverse complement strand
ATTTGAGTCATCAACAGCAGGTATAAACTTTGCAACTGCCGCATTGCAAGAACATCCAATCCAAATAGTAATCGTCGCAATCCAATAAATATTCCTGAGTTTATTATTCATAAAGTTTGATCGATTTATCTATGTAGTTAGATGATTTATTGCACTGCCGTAACATCCGAATATTACAACTAATCTTTATTTCCTAAGCCATTCCTGATCGATCATCATCCAAGTCATCTAAATCAGCAAACAGTCGATCGAGTGCCACGGCCTGAGCGCTGGGCATTTGACCATAGCTAAAAATGCAGGGCACCCTACTATGCAGAGTCTTTTTAATGTCCGCAAAAACATAGGGGCTGCCGTAGACAACTACTGCCTGAAGATTACCGCTATGACGGCCACAGATATCTAGGGCGATCGACTTAGCATCTGAAATACTGGCAAAGGGATTGCCCCGAATGAAAATTTGCAGAATCGTTAGCTGGTCTTTGATCTGACATCTGGGTGGGGTATATTTGTTGATAATGTGGCACTCGTAGCCCAACTCACGGGGCACAACCAAAGCTGGAGCCATCCGGCCTAAGAAGGGACAGTCCAAAATTTCATCTACAATGATCAGGTTGACTCCGCCCATGGGTTCGATCGGCAGCTCACCATAGGTTTGCAGGGAGTCTTGATGAATATTGGTGACGACGGCTTGAGATCGATCGGCGATCGCCCCCAAAGCAAAAGCTTCGCTGGTAACAGCTTGACCAAACACTTTGCGCTTCGCTGTCCAGATTCTGGCAACACTGGCTCGAATGCGTTCTTCGCTGATTTTGCCTGTTTTGACGGCTTGGCAGATAGCTTCGATCGACTTGGGTACATCCACCGGCATCAAGACAATATCGGCTCCGGCTGCTACGGCCATGACTGAGGCGGCTTCGGCACCATATTTTTTGACGATCGCGCCCATGACTAGGGCATCGGTGACAATTAAGCCGCCAAAGTCCATTTTTTCTCTCAGTTCACCTGTGAGAATTTTGTGAGACAAGGTGGCCGGGAAGTCTTTGTCTAAACTCGGAATCAATAAATGCGCGGTCATCACGCTATCCACACCGGCTCTGATCGCAGATTGAAAAGGAGGTAGCTCGGTTTTGCGGAGTCGATCGACCCCATGATTGATCACTGGCAGATCTAGATGGGAATCGGTGGCGGTATCACCATGGCCAGGAAAATGCTTGGCGCAGGTCAACACTGGGTAATCGGCAACACCGGCAATAAAGGCGTTAGCTAAACTACTGACGGCCTCGGGGGTTTCGCCGAATGCCCGCACATTAATTACCGGGTTTTTGGGGTTGTTGTTCACATCCATGATCGGCCCCAAAATCCAGTTTAGCCCTACTGCCAAAGATTCCTGAGCGGTGATCGATCCCATTTGGCGGGCGCATTCTTGGGCTTTGGTTTGGTCTTCGATCGCGCTCAAAGCCATCGGTGGTGGAAACCAAGTTGCACCAGGAAACCTTTGCCCCACCCCTTCTTCAATATCGGCGGCCATCAGCAAGGGATACTTTGCCCAGGCTTGGATTTGGCTGGTACGCATGGCAAGTTCGGCGACGCTGCCCCCCAGGAAAATCACCCCGCCCACGTTGAGGTCTTGGACGTAATGCTGTAAGGCATCAGCGTTGGACTCCCAAACAGGATATTGAATCTGTCGATCGAGCAAGTGGCCAGAGGTTCTAACTACGATCATTTGACCAACTAACTCCGCCAGAGAGAGTTTGTCGAGGGCGGCGGGGGTAAATTTCATGGTTTTCTCCTTCTATCCTTCGGCAGCCGGAATTTCTAGCTCAGAATCTTCCTCTGCTAAAGGCGGACGAGCGAGACGTTCTTGTTCGAGGCGTTCCAAGAGGGTCAGCATGTGGGTGCCGCGCTCTAGGGATCGATCTTCTTCAAAGATTACTTCGGGGGTACGACGAAGCCGAATGCGTTTGCCCAGGTTGCTGCGTATGTAGCCGGTGGCGGAGTGTAATGCTGCCATAGTGAGCATTCGGGCTTCGTCGGTGCCATAGATGCTGACGAAGATTTTGGCGTGTTGCAGGTCGCCAGAAACATCGACTTCGGTGATGCTGATCATGCCAGCACCTACCCGATCGTCCTTTAGTTCAAATAAGA
>JANOXZ010000303.1:0-5256 GCA_031418695.1 Synechococcales cyanobacterium VAR_35_metabat_10 | reverse complement strand
GTGAATACCGATCCCTTTTAGATCGCTAACATCTCTACAATGTCTCTTGCCAGTAAAATGTCATCAGAATACATCTAGCCCTCTTATGCAGCCCAACAACCCCAAAGATTTCACCGAAAAAGCTTGGCAAGTGATTACCCGCACGCTAGATGTGGCCAAGCAGGCCAAGCATCAGCAAATGGAAACCGAGCATTTGCTGAAATCTTTGCTGGAGCAAGACGGCTTAGCGATCAATATTTTCACCAAAGCTGGCGTAGACGTATCCAAGCTGCGAGAAAAAGTAGATCAATACATCAAAGTCCAGCCCAAGGTTGGTGATAACACCAACGTATATCTGGGCAAAGCATTAGATTTATTGTTTGATCGATCGGTCACGATCAAAACAGAATACAAAGACGAATTCATCTCGATCGAACACCTAGTATTAGCCTGCGGCCAAGACGATCGGCTGGGCAAAAAACTATTTAGCGAATTTAATCTCAACGAGGAACTCCTCACCAAAACCATCAAACAAATTCGCGGGAGTCAGAAAGTGACCGACCAGAACCCTGAAAACAAGTACGAGTCATTGACCAAGTATGGACGGGATCTGACTGAGGCTGCTAAGGCTGGTAAATTGGATCCGGTGATTGGTCGCGACGAAGAAATCCGCCGTACAATTCAGATTCTTTCCCGGCGGACAAAGAATAACCCGGTACTAATTGGAGAACCTGGCGTTGGTAAAACAGCGATCGCCGAGGGTTTGGCGCAACGGATTGTCAGTGGAGATGTGCCCCAGTCTTTGACCAACCGTCAGTTGATTTCTTTGGATATGGGGGCACTAATTGCTGGTGCTAAGTATCGCGGTGAATTTGAAGAACGCTTGAAGTCGGTACTCAAAGAAGTCACCGAATCTCAGGGCAATATTATCCTGTTTATCGACGAAATCCATACCGTAGTAGGGGCTGGTGCTACCCAAGGAGCAATGGATGCCGGGAACTTACTAAAGCCGATGATGGCGCGGGGTGAGTTGCGTTGTATTGGGGCTACGACTTTAGATGAATATCGCAAATATATTGAGAAAGATGCGGCACTAGAACGTCGCTTTCAACAAGTTTATGTGGATCAACCCAGCGTGGAAGATGCCATCTCGATTTTGCGCGGTTTAAAAGAGCGCTATGAGCTGCATCATGGGGTGAAGATTTCCGATGATGCGGTGGTGGCAGCGGCGACCCTTTCTAGTCGCTATATCAGCGATCGATTTTTGCCAGATAAGGCGATCGACCTAATGGACGAAGCAGCAGCTAAGTTAAAAATGGAAATTACTTCTAAGCCAGAGGAGTTAGATGAGATCGATCGGAAGATTCTTCAGATGGAAATGGAGCGGCTCTCGGTAAATAAAGATACTTCTAGTGGGGCAAAAGAAAGACTAGAAAGATTAGAAAAAGAACTAACCGAATTTAAAGTTACCCAAGGTGGATTGAATACTCAATGGCAATCTGAAAAAGATGTCATTACCAAGATTCAAAAAATCAAAGAAGAGATTGATAGAGTTAGCATCGAAGTTCAACAGGCCGAGCGAGAATATGACCTGAACCGAGCGGCTGAACTGAAGTATGGCAAACTCACTGAGCTGCACAAGTCTTTAGAAGAAGCCGAAGAATATCTAGCCGATGCTCAAACGAGCGGCAAATCTTTGCTGCGCGAAGAAGTCACTGAATCAGATATTGCCGAAATTATTTCTAAGTGGACTGGTATTCCTCTCAGTAAATTAGTAGAAGGTGAACGGGAAAAACTCTTGCACCTAGAAGAAGAACTACATCGTCGGGTGATTGGTCAAGAAGAAGCGGTTACAGCGGTAGCTGAAGCGATTCAAAGATCTCGTGCAGGCTTGGCTGACCCCAACCGCCCGATCGCCAGCTTTATCTTTTTAGGCCCTACTGGTGTTGGTAAAACTGAGCTAGCTAAGACCTTAGCGAACTTTTTATTCGACAGTGAAGAATCGATGATCCGCATTGACATGTCGGAATACATGGAAAAACATGCCGTCTCGCGATTAATTGGTGCGCCTCCCGGCTATGTGGGCTACGAAGAAGGCGGTCAGCTCACCGAAGCCATCCGCCGTCGTCCCTATGCGATCGTGCTATTTGATGAAATCGAAAAAGCCCACAGCGACGTGTTTAATGTGATGTTGCAAATCTTAGATGACGGGCGAGTCACCGATTCTCAGGGGCGGGTGATCGACTTTAAAAACACTGTGATCATTATGACCAGCAACATTGGCTCTCAGTTTATTTTGGAGCTAGCTGGCGATGATAATCGCTACGATGAAATGCAGAAACAGGTAATGGAGCTATTGAGTCAGAGCTTCCGCCCCGAATTCCTGAACCGGATCGATGACACGATTATTTTCCACAGTCTGCAAAAGAGTCAGCTCCGGGGTATTATCCAGATTCAAATTCAGCGCTTGATCGATCGCCTAGTAGAACGTAAAGTCGGTCTAAAGCTGACCGATGAAGCCCTAAATCACATCGTAGAAGTAGGCTATGATCCGCTCTATGGGGCACGACCACTGAAGCGGGCGATTCAACGAGAATTGGAAACCCCGATCGCTAAGGGCATTTTGCGTGGTGATTTCAAAGAAGGTGAAACCATCGGTGTGTCACTGGTCAAAGATCGCTTGATTTTTGCGACTCAGACACCCAAGGCTGCGGTGGAAGTGGCGGTTACTTAGTATAGATTTTTGCCTCGCCGCTTCATCTTTGACCTAGAATCAACTGAAGCGATCGTTTTGTTAGTCTATTCTGAGAATTTATGGTTTGGTTGAATTTGTTGTCGATCGTCCTCATGGCGATCGGTTTATACCTAGCGAACTGGTGGGTCGCAATGGCTGGCTGCCTGCTGGCACTAATTTTATCGATTCCGGTAATTGCTCGATCGATCCAGCAAGAGTTTATTACGGCACTTAACCCTGAACAAAGGCGGCAAGTATTAGCCACTGTTACACTGATTGTGGCTTTTGTGGTATTGGCCAAAATCACCGGATTAATTGCTTTGGTTAGTACTCGAGTGCAATTAATCAATTGGGATATTGCAGGCAGCTTAGCTGAATGGTTCGGTGCCCTTGGGCAAATTTTAATTGCAGTATTGGCCGTATATATTGCTTGGCGACAATACATCATTTCGCGGGATCTGACGATCGAACAAAACCGCCTCACCACTCAACAAAACGTCTTGACTCAACAACAGACGATCGATACCTATTTTCAAGGGATTTCTGATCTGGCTCTGGATGACGATGGCTTTTTGGAAGACTGGCCACAGGAGCAGGCTTTTGCCGTCGGACGCACGGCAGCATTATTGGGCAGCATCGATGCCAATGGTAAGGCCAAAGTTTTAAGGTTTCTGTCCCAGTCCAAATTAATCAGCCCTTTAAAGCGCGATCGGCGGCTGGGTAGACCAATGCTGGATGGCAACGGTGGCTACGCCGAAGATCGCGATGAAGGTTCGCGGGTGATTGATTTGGGAGTGATTTTGGCGGGCACCGATTTGACCGGGACAGATTTACGCTGGACAGACTTAAGTGATGCCAATATGATTCGGGCGAACTTGGAGGGCTGCGACTTAGTGAGAGCTAATTTTTCCCGCACTATTTTGTATGGAGCAAACTTGCGCAAGGCTGATCTAAAGGGCACGTTGTTATTTTATGGGCGAGTAGAAACTGCTAGCCCTCGTAGTAAAAACCATGTTCCCAACTATAATACCGGCATATTTACTGGTGCTGTTGTAGAAAATGCTGATTTCACCAATGCGCTAGAAATGAGCACCGAACAACGACAATATTGCTGTGCTTGGGGTGGTGACAAAACTCGTGCCACCATTCCCGGCGGCTGCGCCGGAATCCCCAATCTTTTAGGTCAAGAAAAAGAATAAAAATATTTAGGAGTTTTCAGATTGATCGCCAGCCGCACATTATACTACTGACAAGTTTCGAGTTTTCTGATGTGTTCTGATGGGCAAAGTTTATATTATTGGCGCAGGTCCTGGCGATACCTCGCACCTGACTCTTCGCGCCCAGCAACTATTAGCCAGCGCCGATGTGGTGATTTACGATGCCTTGGTAGACGAAGGCTTATTGCAGTTTTTGCCTGCCCATTGTGAGAGAGTTTATGTAGGCAAACGGGGTGGCCGACCGAGCATTACCCAAACCGAAATCAATCAAATATTGGTGGAGCAAGCTCAACATGCCGATCGGGTAGTGCGTCTAAAATCTGGCGATCCGTTTATCTTTGGCCGCACCACCAGCGAGGTCGATGCTCTGATGATGGCCAACTGTCCCTACGAAGTTGTCCCCGGCATCTCGGCGGCTCTGGCTGCGCCATTGCTAGCAGGAATACCTTTGACTGATACGGTACTGAGCTATGGCTTTGCGGTGGTCACAGCCCACGCTCCAGAGGAATTACATTGGGATGCTCTAGTGCAGATTCCGACGGTGGTGATTTTGATGGGGGCTAGTACTTTAGCCACTACGGTGAAAGGCTTGATCGATCATGGCAAATCGCCCCAAACCCCGATCGCCATTATTAAGTGGGCAAGTTTGCCGCAGCAGGAAGTATTGGTGAGTGACCTCGGCCATATTGTTTCTACTGTGGCCGATCGAAATATGTCGCCAGCGGTGATTGTGGTTGGGGAAGTGGTCAAATTGCGCACCTTTTTACGCTGCGATCGACGTTCTCCGCTGCGGGATAAGACGGTGTTGATTACTCGGTCTTTACAGCAGTCCCCAGAACTCCAGCAGTTGTTGGCTGCCCAGGGTGCCAGGACGATCGAGATGCCAACGTTGGAGATTGCACCGCCGAGTGATTGGGTGGCATTAGATCAGGCAATTACTAAGATTGGGGAATATGATTGGTTGATTTTGACTTCGGCCAATGGGGTGGAGTATTTCTTCGATCGATTAGCTGCTCAGAACAAAGATGCACGAGCTTTAGGTGGGGTAAAGATTGCAGTGGTGGGTCGTAAGACAGCGGATACTTTGCAGAGGCGGGGGATTTTGGCGGACTTTATACCAACAGAGTTTGTGGCAGATGCTTTGGTGGATAGTTTCCCAGAATCTTTGACCGCTAAGCGGGTGCTGTTTCCTCGGGTAGAGAGTGGTGGTCGGGAGTTATTGGTGCAGGCTTTTACGGCGGCTGGTGCCCAGGTAGATGAGGTGGCGGCTTATCAGTCAATCTGTCCAACGGAGGCAGATCCAGGGGCTTTATTGGCTTTACGGCG
>JANOXZ010000302.1:0-1645 GCA_031418695.1 Synechococcales cyanobacterium VAR_35_metabat_10 | reverse complement strand
TTCTCATAGCTACTAGGTAGTTGATAGCAGGTTGTACCTTTGAGGAACTCTGGAATGGATGAAATATCTGACGAATTGAAGATGACTGGAATGAACTTCGTGCTTCTGGGATTATCGTATAGTTCTTGTGCAACAATAGCTCCTTCCCATTCAACACCTTTTTCTATACCTTTACTGTGAAATCTGCGATAGTAGGGTTCTGTCGCAACCACCAAAACAAAATCGGCACCTTCAATCTGATTAAACATCCATCTATACCAACCCTCAGCGGGAGAGGATTCATATTGATCGATATTGCAGTCAACGCCCTCTCTTCTCAATCGATCGGCTAACTCCAACACCTGATCTTCGTGAGATTTGGAGTCGTGGCTATAGCTGATGAAGACAGTGGGTGGACGGGACATTGATGCCTCTTTGGATCTATACAGAATTAGAAAATAACGGCAATTAACGCTAACTCAAAAAAATATGCCTGAACAACCTCAATCAAAAACCATCTAAACACTGCGGAGAGCCACAATCGGATCCAAGCTAGCGGCTCGCTTGGCGGGCACTACCCCAAAGAACAACCCGATCGCCCCCGAAACCGTCACCGCCATAATGACCGAAGCCGGAGCCACCGAAGCAGGCAGCGGCGAAAACACCGCTACCAACACCACCCCACCAATCCCGATCAAAGTACCAACCACCCCACCGGCTGCCGACAAAATCACCGACTCAATAATAAACTGCATCAAAATATCGCCCTGAGTTGCTCCGATCGCCTTGCGTAGCCCAATCTCTTGGGTGCGCTCTGTCACCGACACCAGCATAATATTCATCACCCCACTGCCGCCTACTAATAGCGATATACCAGCGATCGCCCCTAGCAACAACGTCAAACCACCAGTAATAGTCCCTACAATTTGTAGCGCATCTTTTTGGTTGCGCACCGTAAAATCATCGTCATTCACTATTTTGTGCCGACGACGCAGCAAATTAGTAATTTGAAACTCCGCCGCACTCAAACTATCGGCATCCTTCGCTGCCACCGAAATAAAAGAAACCTCTTGACCAAAAGGCGAATTGCGTCCTACAATCCGCCGACTAGCGGTAGATAATGGCATGTAGGCAATGTCATCCTGGTTACTACCAAAAGATGAACCCTTCGCTACCATGATGCCGATCACTTCAAAGCTAATATTTTTCACCCGAATCTTTTGGCCGATCGCCTCGCGGCCTTCAAATAGTTTTTCGGCTAAGTCTGGGCCTAACACCACTACTAAATTGGCATTTTTGACATCATCATCAGTTAAAAATCGCCCCTTGGCAACTTCAAAACTGCGCACGGTCAAAAAACTCGGCGTAGTGCCCACCACCTGAGAAGTACTGTTTTTGTTTTCGTAAATAATAGCTTGACTAGACTGCAACTGGGCAGCGACATCTGCAACGCTGGGCACCTGGCGTTTAATAGCCTGAGCATCGGCACTTACTAAAGTCCGGGGTAAACCCAGACGATTTTGCTGACTATTGGGGCCACCAGCTAGAATAAACAGCGTATTTGGTCCCAAAGACTTAAACTGATCTTCTGCCAATTTTTGGGTGCCCTGGCCAATTCCCACCATAGCAATCACCGAAGCATTGCCAATAATGATTCCTAACATGG
>JANOXZ010000301.1:0-6819 GCA_031418695.1 Synechococcales cyanobacterium VAR_35_metabat_10 | reverse complement strand
GTCTAGAAGAACACTAACTTCTTGCACAAAATTCTTGCCATCAGGCTCTTTGAATTATGAGAAACAACTTAATGACTACCTCAACATCACAAGCAACTGTACCTCCTACTGAGGAAGTTGAAACTGACGAACCGCAAACAGTAGATCCACAAAAACAAGAAGAAAGTGGGCTACACGACACTCACACCGCTGATGGATATGATGCAAATATCATTCCATCTGAAACAGCCGCCCGCAAAGAACGCGAGGGTGACAATTTTAAACATCTTCCAGAGCACCCTCCTGGATCGGAAAGCCTTGACACCACAGGTGGTTTTACAGTCGATCGAGAAGGACTGGTAGACAATTTTGGTATTGAGCCAGAAATGTACTACGAAACCCCTGGCGATGCGCAAGACGAAAAAACTGACGAATCTGAGTTACTAGACAGATAGCAGTGCATTTGATCATTCAGCAACAATATAAAATTTTGAGGAACAAGCAATGATGTTAGAACAACGCGCGATCGGTACTTTCACAAGCTATGAAATAGCAGAAAATGCCCTAAGAGAGCTAAAGCAAACCGGATTTTTGATGCACCAAGTTTCATTAATCGGCAAAGATGTTAATCGCCATGCCGAATCTACCGGAGTACATACCAACAGCACAATGACTGGTGTTGATGAAATTAATGCCGAAGTAAAAGACGATGGTGCGGCAGCCCAAAAAGGAGCTGCTGCCGGTAGTGCTTTAGGTGGAGTAACTGGCTTATTAGTAGGATTAGGGGCAATAGCTATTCCTGGCGTTGGACCAATAATGTTAGCAGGAGCTGCTGCAACGGCCATTGCCACGGCGGTTTCTGGCACAGCGATCGGAGCGGCTGCTGGCAGCTTGGCTGGCGGGCTAACTGGAATGGGATTTTCTGCCGATCGAGCACAGATGTATAGTGATCAAGTTTCCGAAGGTCATTATCTGGTCATGGTTGAGGGAACAGCCGCAGATATCGCCAAAGCTGAGACAGTCTTCACCAACTATCCAATTCACGAATGGCATGTTTACGATTTGCCTAACAACACCTTACAACCAGTCGTGTCTACTAACCGCTCTGTTTAAAATTTAGTAGTCAATAAAAATCACAGTTGAGAACCACAGTATGATTAAGATCTTTAAAATCGGCTCCAGCCTGCCTTTACTACTTAACCTTTTATTGATAGGTAGTATCTCTGCCTGCAATGAAGCCAAAACATCATCCGATGCCCCTAGCGCTACAGAAAGTACTGCCCCGGTTGCCACCACGAACGACAAAGCAACCAAAGATGATGCCCAAAGTGACACCCGTAGAAAACAGCTTGATGCAGATATTCGAGCACGAGAGCAGCGCAATAATGTAGCGGGTGATCCTCAAAAGCGCACCCAGGGAGACTTAGCCAGTGAAGTGCGCAGTAAGCTAGAAGCCAACATCCCTAATAGCAAGCTCACTATTCTTGCTAATGATGCCAAAATTACGGTTTCTGGAACAGTCAAAACCCAGGAACAGTTTGATAAAATTAAGCCCCTTGCTATGGAAATCAAAGGCGTTAGCGATGTTATGGTTAAAGCTGTAATAATTCCATAAAAAAGGTATTAAACATTAGCCAGAACTGAAATCGAATAGAGTGTTATTATCGAGATGCTGAGCAAAATTTGTTGCTTGGCATCTTTTTGGTATTTAGACCACATGCTATAGCGCATTGCTTTAGGCTATCGCGGAGGGGTAAAGGCACGACCATTGCTAGCTCAAAAGTGAGAAGAACAATGGTCTGAATCTCTGACGGATTGGCGAGCTGAATTAGGGATTGAAGTTAATGTAATCTACCTCCCATAACTTTTTCTCTCTCTGTTGATGCTCCCGATGAAACTAAGAGTCATCCATTTGACAGAGAGGGATCGTAAGCTTTGACTGGTAAGTTGTTGGTGTCATTAAGTTATGAAGGACTCATTATGAACGTCATCGCTTGGATAGTTTTAGGCTTACTTGCAGGGGCGATCGCTAAAGCAATTGTTCCTGGTCAACAAGGTGGTAGCTGGCTCTCGACCATGTTTCTAGGTGTTCTAGGAGCTTTCATTGGTGGCTCGGCACACACTTTCATCCAAACCGGCACTTTACAGCTAACAGCTCCTGGCTTAAATATCGCTGGAGTGTTTATCTCAGTGCTAGGTGCAATCATTGCGATTTTCCTTTCTGGTCTACTGTTTCGCAGAAATACATAAAGGGCAACTATTGCTGACTTCACAAACAGATCCCATTTATTGTTTATTAATCCAGAGAATTTGACATGAAATACATTTCGGCATTACTGTCTTATCTAAGCCCGGTCAAAGTATTACTATCTGTCTTGCTTTCGGCTGTGCTTTTATTCAGCAGCGGCTGTAGCGACAGTGCTCCTCCAAAAAACACTAATTCAATGATGAGTTCTACACCTGGAAAAAGCTCTCCTACAAAGGGAACAGTTCAGCTGAACGAGATTGAAAAGAAAGCAGAGAAGGCGATCGACTCTCCGGCGAACTCTCTAGACACTATTGTTGAGCGCTCAAAAGGATCACTTAACGAAGTCCAAAGTGGCGCTGCTGACAGCAAAAAAATGATTACATCTAACGATACCAAGCTACCGGTGGTTAAGCAGGCCGAAAAAGCGATCGAAAAAATGAAGAAAGGATAGGCAACTTATCCTTTGGTTCCGTGAGTGGTAAAGGAGCTTTACGGAACTTCGTGTCTGAAGCTGGCTATCATCACCAACCAGTTAGACCAGATACTTGACCAGTATCTGTACATAGGCTATAGTTACAACTGTTTACAGAAAGATCAAAAAATTATAAAATGAGGTTTTTTCGTGAATCTGTATCTGCAATTTTGATTATTCAAAGTGGCAGCGTAACTGTACTTTATAGACTTTCGGGCGATTGCCTGGGAGTCTATTCGTTTAAGAACGTAATCGATGTTCATGAAAAAAATCTTAATGAGTCCCACGTACCATAAGTTTCTAATCGTAAAATTACCAACAGATATGTGGTTTTTCAGTTTAGCGGTTAAAAATTGGGAATTACAGATAGCCAGCCCAGAGTTTTATTATCGAAAATTCACTCCATCTTCCAGCGTAACGCTAGCTTATACAAAGGAGTCAAAGCTTTAGTTAATTCTTTGCCCCGATCAGTCAAACTATAAGTAACTTGAGGTGGAATCGTCGGTTCATAGTGGCGATCGATCACCCCCATCCCATCCATCATCCGTAGCCGTTCAGTCAAAACCTTCGTCGAAATATTCCCAATCCTGCGCCGCAGTTCTCCAAACCGCAAAGCCCCATCCTTATGGAGAAACCAAAGAATATAGGTTGTCCATGTGCCAGAGAGCTGATTCAGTAAGTTTTCGATCGAACAAGCTTCAAATTTGGCCATTGTGCTTCCCTTCTTGTTACCTAGTTACCAAATGGTATCTACTTTACATTAGGAAGCTGCTGTTTTATGGTGAAAGCTGCGATCCCCCAAAATTCATTAGAGGCAGCTCATGACAACATTAAACCTGACCGGCAAAGTGGCACTAATCACCGGAGCCTCTAGAGGGATTGGTGCCTTTGTAGCAAAGCTATTAGCCGATCGAGGAGCCGATATTGTCATTAACTATCGCAGCAAAGGCAGTCGCGCCGAAGATGTAGCGGCAAGCATTGAAGCCACTGGCCGCACTGTCCTGCTAGCCCAAGCCGATATCACCAGCGACAACGACGTTCACGACATGTTTCAATCCGTCGCCGCTCAATTTGGCAAATTGGATTTGTTAGTGCTAAATGCCAGTGGGGGCCTAGAAAAAGATAAAGCCGCTGACTATGCCATGAACCTCAACCTCACCGCCCAAGAACGCCTAGTGGAAATGGCTATGCCGTTAATGTCTGAAGGTGGACGAATTATTTTTGTGACCAGTCACTTAGCACATTTCTACAAAGAAAAGCCGGTCATGGAAATGTATGAGCCAGTAGCTGCCAGCAAATATGCCGGTGAACAAGCTCTCCGCCAACGGATTCCCCAGCTACAAAATAAAGGAATTAGTTTGATGGTAGTAAGTGGTGATTTGATTGAAGGCACTATTACCCCCAAGTTAATGGAGCGAGCCAGCAAAGGATTAATTGACGAACGCCGTGAACAGGCCGGTTCGCTACCCACGGTGGCTGAGTTTGCTAAAGCGATCGCTGATGCCTGCACCAATCCTAATTTCATCAGCGGCGAAACGATCTTTGTGGGCAGCACGGAATGGTAAGGTGATTTCTCTCAAACAAAATACCAACTATTTTAAAAGTTTAGTTGGCTGAGCGGAGTCGAAGCCAACGACAGCGGTGTACTTATTCATGGAAATCACCTAAGGTCTTAGATACTCTCTTTTTTCAGCAAAGCTATGCCAGCAAGCAAGCATGACATGGATGCTATAATAGATATAGCACCATCTATTTGATAGGGGAGCAGAGTGTTTACACTATACGTCCCAGATCCCGATGTATTGGATATGATGCCGTTCTTAATCTGAAGAACAGCATTCTCGCTGACTTTCAAGTAACCAACGTCAATTAAGGGAGCATTAGGCTTTATTGTTAGATACGTTTGAGATAATCTCCAGCCCAAAGAGGCTAGGGAAATTGTGATGCAGAGAATTCCGATTGCTTTTTTCATGTTATTGATAGAAGTGAAATAGATTTATCTTGCTGAACAACCGGTTATGGTAACGAATTCAGTTTAACATCCCATACTTAGATATTTAGACATTCCTTTTTCTTACCCAAAATCATGGCCGATAAGTGAGAATAGTATGCTCTAACCGAGCTTCCGCTAATCGATCGCCCACATCTCGCTGCTCCCCAATCGTCAGATCGCCAATTACCGTGTAGTAAGCAATCCTCGCTCTTACCAGCGCTTCAAATGGCGTAAACCCAAATTCCAAAAACAAATCACGGGTATATTCCAAACGCTGTTGGTCTATTTGCTGTAACACCGCCGCAACTCTAACGTCACTACTCGCCCAAGCCCGAATAGCATTTTCTACTGAATGCACATCATTTTGCATTGCTAGTTCCAATAAAAGTAGCAATCGCTGATTAGCATCACCTCCAGCGGCTTCGACCTGTTGAATAACACCGCGAGTCCCTCGATCGACCCAATCTTGCACGATCGCCTCTAACAAAGCCGCTCGATTTTTGAAGTGCCAGTAAAAGCTACCCTTGGTCACATTCATCAACTTAGCCAGTGGCTCTACCCGCACAGCTTCCACCCCACTTCGAGCTAACACCTCAGTCCCTTGGTCGATCCAGTCTTGCTTAGTCAGACTAGGCAGATCATTTTTTTTATCCATACGGCAGCGTATTGACTTTTAATAAATACTCCATTATTCTATTGCCATACGGTAGCGAATGGAAACAAATCTCAATGCTTACTTTAAAAACCCAAGATTCAGCTCATCTCAAAATTTTGCAGAGTTTTCAGCTCTGGCTCAGACACAGTTGTTTGGTACTCATGATGGCAATGACAATATTACTCAGCTTGCATTTACCAGCCATGGCGGCAAATTCCACCGCCGACCAAAATCGATCGCTCGCCCTCCAGTACGCCAAGGAAGGTTGGGGCACTAAACCGGCTTGGGAAAAGACTTGGGATAAATTACTCAGTCCCAAAATTATTTTTCACTTCAATAGTTTCGCCCAACCCATCGTAGGATTGGCTGAAAATAAAGAGTTCAATAAAAGCCTTTTTGAAGGATTCCCAGATATTCGGCAGCGCATCGAAGATGTAGTTGTCGATGGCAACAATGTTGTTTATCGTCACACCATTGAAGGCACTAATACCGGCATTTTTTTGGGAACTCCAGCTACTGGCAAATCAGTGAAAGTCAATGGCTTTACACAGTTAAAGATCTCCAATGGTAAAATCACTGAGATGTGGTACGAGTGCAATTTGTTGGAAGTAATGCAACAAATTGGCCTAATTCCTCGATCGACGTAAAATAGCAACTAGCCCAGGAGTAGTATGCACTTCAATCCCCAAGATACCTATGTATATCTGGCCAATGATGGTAACGCTACTCCTGTTCCAGGCGGCGCAGAGTTTTGGTCTTCATTAAAATCTGCAAACACTCAACGACATCAAGGTTGGATAGTGACTGAGTTTGACTGTGAGGCAGATTGGTCAAACTGGGAAATGCACCGTAATGGTGATGAATTTGTATATTTGCTCAGTGGCTCGATCGATCTATTGCTAGAGCAACCCACTGGCATCCAGTCGATCAAACTTCGAGATAGCGGTGCTATTTTAGTACCTCGCGGGATATGGCATACCGCCAAAGTTCATGCTCCGAGTAGAATGCTTCATATTACGATGGGCGAGGGTACAGAAAGTCGATCGATATGAGTCACCCTGCTCAAAGCCTAATATTCAAGAGCTACTACCAAACCGAACTCAAGTCTAAAATAAAACCAGGTAATACATTTTCGCCGCTCAATGTTGCTGGTGACTGTAATATCTCCACTGCTTGATTTGGACGATAAATTTCTGCCTGTTGATCTTGAGGATTAATTAAAAACCCTAGCAATACCCCGTTATCACGATACTCCACCATTTTTTCTTGGAGTTCTGATAATTCATCAGTACGAGAACGTAACTCAATTACAAAGTCTGGTGCTAATGGCGGAAATTTCTGTTGTTTATCTAAATCCAAGGCATTCCAGCGAGATAGTTCAACCCAAGAAGCATCCGGCGATCGCTTACCCCCCAACGGTAACTTAAAAACAGTAGAGGAACTAAAAACCTTGCCTAGTCGAGTCTGACGAT